>CANCOG010000616.1 GCA_947379685.1 Flavipsychrobacter stenotrophus
CAGACACCATAAGGAAGTATAAAATTAGGTTTTTTTAATCGGGTTAATTCCCAAATTGTTGTTATTAACCCGAAATGTGAGTAGAGTGGGGATTACTATTATAGAAACTAATTCTAACCATTAAATTCGCTAAAAATAGGTTTTGCCGAGTTCGCGGCTGATTGTAAGCTGTGACGGGTCACCTCAGCAGTAATGCCGGGTATTAAAATAGAACTGAATGAGTTGTCTGGTGATGATGAATGGGTATTAATGCCGTATGACTACCATCCCTTTCCCTGTTACCTCTGTCCCTTCAGAAAATGAATAAAAATATACCCCTGCTTGTAAGTCAGCGGTACTAAAAGAAAGATGTTGTTCATTTACCGGGCAGGGAATTGTAAGAACTTTTTCTCCTGCAATATTAGTCAGCCAAAGGTTTGCTTTTCCAGACAACGTTTGGTATTCAAATCTAACCTCATTACTTGCCGGGTTCGGGAACATACGAATCGAGTTTGCTACAGTCGGCTCGTATACACCAGTAATTGCTACCTGAGTATTGTAGGTGACATAAACGGCAACTGAGTCGTCGGGGTTGGCTACATCGTAGAACACATACGAAACGT
Organism: Flavipsychrobacter stenotrophus; assembly: GCA_947379685.1. Classification (GTDB taxonomy): domain Bacteria; phylum Bacteroidota; class Bacteroidia; order Chitinophagales; family Chitinophagaceae; genus Flavipsychrobacter; species Flavipsychrobacter stenotropha_B. The sequence goes on from CANCOG010000616.1 coordinate 603, forward strand.
GGTTAATGCCCCTTACATGTACGGTATTGTCGAATAAATAGTGGGCAATAAATTGGCTGTCGGCCGCGCCAGATGCGAGCGTAATATAGTAGGGTGATACAAATGTTGACGCGGCATAACAGTTTCCAGCAAAGCAAAAGGTATGTTGCACATCATGCTGCAGTGTATCATGTTCTATTTTCTTTGCGCCAATTTGCATGGCAGTGCCGGATGTATTGATTACCTTAATGGATAAGTTCAGCGACTCAAAGCCTACCCAGCCATGATTGTCTTGCGACTGGATGGTTATCGAAGCCTCGGTAACGTCCGTATTATCCTTCAGGTCAATGATCTTCAGGTTTTGCGCGTTGGTGTTACCCGCAACAAACAATAAGGCAACAATCCAATAGCCAATTTTTTGCATCAGAGTTTGAAGTATTAGTCAACTAGCATTATTTTATGCGTATTGGTTGTATTAGGGGAATTTATCCTGATAAAATACAAACCCTTGGGGTAGCTGGACAGATCAATTTTTGCATTGGAAGTACTTCCTGTTGTCGAATAGATGCGCTTGCCCATCATATCGGTAACGTCAATGGAGTAACTGCCGGGCTCAATTCCTTTTATGTAGGCAATCCCCCTGGTCGGATTCGGGTAAACGATCTCAGTATTGTGCGTCACTTCTTGCTCAATTCCGGTTGTCGTACTGCCACCTACCTTCGTCCTGATGGCTGTGATCACCTTTCCTGTAAATGATTGTACCCCCGAAGCAGCTTTTTGCTCCGCTATATAGTAAGTAAGGTTACAGTGTTGTGGATTGCACGCTATGTTTTTATAGGTGGTCGGAATGGTATAAGTATAGGTACGGGAGAAGTAGGATCCAGTGGTGGTGGTAGACACAGTGTCACCCGCAAAGCCATTCAGGTTGGCCCTGAACACGTTCATATGCACATAATTTGGGTTGAAATGGCCGGAAGCCGCATAGGCCGGGTCGTACTGTGTTGCTACTATGGAGTCTTCGGTAAGTGCAATTTGGATGTAGTTCATTGTTGTGGAACTTGCAGCTGTGTAATAGCCTTCGACATGAACCGTCAAAAGCCTGGTCGCGGAATTATAGGTAGAGGACATAGACAGGTTTACCGGCGATGCCTGCGTGACAACCAGGTCGGCTTCTGCCTGCACCTGATTGGTGGCCCCAAAAATAAAGGTTGATCCATATGGTGATCCCTGGTCGCGGCGGTTAACCATCATATTTAAATAGAAAGGCCAATTAAGTTTTGCAGGATCGTAAATGGTATCACCATAGGGGGTGGTAAAGTCGCCATCCAGCGGTGAAGCCTGTGGCACAGCATCGGGGCCAAAATGGTATAGAATCAACATTCCGCGGCCCGGGTGAGTAGCGATTACTGTATCGCACTTCAGGTCCAGGGATGGGCAACTGCCACAAACATGACCAGTTCCTTTTTCAATAAGGAAATTTTTATTTTGAGCCGTTGTCGGAACAGATGTCTGCGCGGTTGCCGAACCAAACATAAAACAGCCGATCACCAGGCTGCCAATCAGAATTTTCGAAAGTAAATTTTTACTCATGCCGGACTGAACAATCATTTTAATGGAAGTTTAATGATCAACTGATTATTGTTTGTGTGAAGGTACTAATTGTTTTTTATATTTGTATTCCCTGTTATCTTGACTGTCAAAAATTGACGCTCTGCAAAATAATTTATAGCAATTTCTATATTGTCCGTCCTTTGTTTACGCAGCGTTACTTTATCTGTGCCTTCGCCTGTTCATACATCTGCTTCGCACGTACATTTTTTGGGTCCAGCCGCATACATATACCAAATGCCTCAGCTGCATCGCTGAACTTATTGATAGAGTAGCTTGCAAAACCGATATTGAACCAAATATCACTGGCCTGAGGTGTTACGTGTGCCGCCTTTCTGAAATTAAGAATGGCGTCCTCGTGTCGGCCCGCATTGCCACTTTCTATGCCATGTTTAAAGTAGTAGTTGGAAGCAATAGAGTAGAGGTAGGCCAGGTTTGGGTTGGTAGGGTAGTGTAGTTTTACCGAATCCCAGTCAGCAACAGCCTTATCTGCAAAGCCAAGTTTATAATAACACACGCCCCGGTTTTGGTAAGCATCTGCAAATTTTGGATTGATGGCGATAGATCTGTCGAGAAACTTAATTCCCTTCCTGTACCAGTCTGCCTGTTTTTGTTTATCGGTTTCCGGATCGCCCATATCTATACATGCTGAGCCAGCATTACCCAGTATTCGGGTATTATTGGGAACTGCTTCTACATCTCTGAGAAACAACGTCTTGTCGTTTTTCCAGTCCTTATTCCGGTCTATAGTCTTAAAGGCGGAGCACACTACGATAATACCAGCCACTCCAGCGAGAGCGAGTTGGCCTGTCTTGCCGGGTGACATTTTGTTAAATGCATTATACAGTAACCATGCCACTACCATAACAAAACCCAGCGAAGAATGGTAGATAAGGCGCTCACCCATCGGTGCGCCAATATTTACAAGTATATTGCTGATCAACAATAAGTTAAGCAGGTAGAAGCCAAGTGCAAATGCAAGTACATGTCGTTTGCGAAGTAAAACTAAAAATGCGCCAATAACCCCCGCATAGAATACCAAGGATGCCCAGAACATGGGCGAAGCAAGGTCGCGATAGGGGATCTGGTTATAGGAATAATCAGATGCCAGCGGGTGGGGGAACACCAATAGCTGAACATAAGTAAGCAGG
>CANCOG010000617.1 GCA_947379685.1 Flavipsychrobacter stenotrophus
CATCTGGTGCCCGGTGCCACTTCTTATGCATTTACCACAACCATCTATTATAACGATACCGTTTACTGTGTGGTAACTTGCCATAGCCCATGCGCTACCCGCAATTACGACACCAGCAATACGGTGATCGTGTTTGCTGACTATCTGTCTGTAGGGGTGCGTGAATTGAAGGCGATAGCCGGTAATTGCATGCTGTACCCTAACCCTAATAACGGCACTATGGTGCTTACTGGCAACGTTGCCTGTGGGGGAGATGACGCAGTTGGTTATATGATAACGGACGTGACGGGCAGGGTGCTGGATAACAGGCAAATGACAGTAGATGGCGGGAAGTTCACCCAAATCATTTCTATGAATGATCTGGTTGCAGCCGGGCATTACTTCGTACGGGTTTATGGGCCGGGAATAAACAAGGTTTTGCCATTTGTAGTTGAGAAATAGGGGGCGAGGCCAGCATGAGCCTGTATTAACTTTTGGAGACATGGTTGTATTTTTAAATTGTTTTAATATCTTTACTTTAGTAAAAAGATAAGTTGTCTTGCTACAATCGCACTCAGTTCTTTGAATAGATTTTACCTTAAACCCAACTTAACCCCAGTTTGCCTTTATGAAAAAATTACTCCCACTTCTGTTGCTCCTGGCCTTCGCGTGCAAGGCAGGTGCCCAATCTGCTTATTTGACTTTACTTACAGCACCCTGCGATAGCGATGGTGTTATGATGGTCACCTTCTCCGGTGTTTCGCTCCCCGCAGTGGTTTCCTGGTATGATGGCTACGGTTACTTTCCGCATATGGATACCGTGCGGTCTGGCAGTACCGACACCATTCGTAATTATACAGGGGCACCCGTATCCGTATATGTTACAGATACTGTCGGGTATGGATACTCGGCGTGGGCAACAGCATCAGATACCGGGCACATGCCCTTTACCTACAGGGTTTCTGTAATTGACGGTGTTTGCCCCTCTCTCGGTACAATGACAGCAACCGTTACTGGTGGCACAGCCCCCTATACCTATAGTTGGACAGCAATGACGGGTGGCGTGGTATCTACAAGCAATCCTGCCCATGTGCCCTTTGGTTTTTACAGGCTGAGTGTGACTGATAATGCAGGCTGTGTATCTTCCTATGATCCCTACGATACCATGTTTGTTAATGTAGTGACGCCATTCAGCTATGGCATTACAACAACTAATGCCAATTGTACCAACGGTTCGGCAACTGTTACCGGGCTTTCCGGCGGTACGACACCTTATAGCTATGTCTGGTCTAATGGAGCAACTACCTCTTATATTACGGGGATGTCTGCAGGCAACTATTCAGTAAAGGTGACGGATGCGACGGGTTGCACTGATTCCAGCATTGCCCATATCGGACAGGCCGTAACGATTAATGCCCCCATAACTGCCACACCGGCTACCTGTGTTGACAGTAATGGTGCCGTTATCGCTTTTGGGTCCGGTGGTACGCCGCCTTATAGTTATCTGTGGAGCAATGGTGCAACTACTCAATCTCAGACAGGTTTATTTTCAGGATATTATACAGTGATCGTTACCGATGCGCACGGGTGTACAGGCACAAATGGCGGGTACGTTGCCAGCACCAGTCCGATTTCGGTTTATTATTACACCTCACCAACTTTGTGTACTTCCCCTACGGGAATAGCAAGACTCACTTATTCGGGCGGAACTTCACCTTATACCATTGTCTGGTACACCTCGCCTATGCAAACCGGCGATTCCGCCGTAAACCTGGCACAAGGCAATTATAATTTCAGCATTACCGATGCGGCAGGTTGTGTAAGAACAGGCACTGTTACTATTCCGCCTATTGATGTTATTACACTGATACCGACCATTACCGCCGACACCTGCGGGCACCACACAGGAGCAATAACTGTTATTCCAACGGGTGGAGTGGGTACCTATACTTATGCCTGGACTTCCGGCGGCACAACAGCAACAGTTACCGGATTGCCCGCTGGCTACGACCATGTTACCGTTACCGATTCCAACGGGTGTAATGTGGTAACCAGCTTCTTGGTCCCGTATTATTCACCGGTATATATTGGTACTGCCTGTTACCCGGCGTGTATTTTTAGTCCATCGGGTACTATAGTCGCCAGTGGTTATGGCGGCACCACACCTTATTCCTATGCATGGAGTAATGGGGAAATGGCGGCTACTGATACAGCATTGCTGCCCGGTGACTACTGGGTAACTGTTACCGATGCAAGTGGTTGTACAGCGTATACATATGCACATCTGGGTTACGACATTTACGACAGTAGTTGCTTCTGCATAGTCAGGGGAACTGTATATCACGATACCAATGCCAATTGCACCAGGGATATGGGTGAGCCGGGCATTAACCATATCCAGATGCACTGCAGTGGCGGGTTTGGGTATACGTATACCAATTCCGCTGGCGATTATTATTTCATGGTGCCTACGGGTACCTATACCATATCGCAGACCGTACTTTCTTACTATCCGCTTTCATCCTGCCAGGCCAACAATATTACGGTGAGTACAACTGCGGGTACAGGATGCTATCATACTATTGATTTTGCCGACTCGCTGAACCCCATCCATGATATGGAGATCAGCACATGGGACTACATACCGCCCCGTCCCGGATTTACTTATCAGTTGACCACTGTTGTTACTAATGAGGGAACCGTAACTGAGCCAAATATCCTTGCCGGTTTTGCTTCCGATACAGAAATATATGCACCCTATTTTGTGCCTTCAGGTATTTATAGTGGCAGCCACTACTGGTATAATACACCGGGTACATTCCCATCGCTTGCACCCGGCAGCAGCCAGGTGATCACCAAGAATTATACGGTGCCCGCAAGTGTGCCACTGGGTTACAACCTTGCATTTTTAGATACTGTTGTTTATGCGCCGCCAGTTTCGCACTGGTTGACCGATTACTCACCCTGGAACAATGTGGACTACTTTACGACAACTATCGTTGGCGCCTACGACCCTAATTTTAAGGAAGTGAGCCCAAGGGGTGTTGGCGCACCAGGATACATTTCAGTGAATGATTCTGAAATGAGGTACATGGTGCACTTCCAGAATACAGGTAGCTATTATGCTGAAAATATTGTGGTGATTGATACACTGGACAGAAACCTGGACATAACCACACTACATCCGGTTTATGGCTCGCACCCTTATACTGTTGAAATGAATGACAGCGGCGTTGTGAAGTTCAAATTTGACCATATTCACCTGCCCGACTGGACTACAAACACAGCTGCCAGCAACGGTATGTTTACCTACAATATCAAGACCAGGCGTGGTTTAACAAACGGT
>CANCOG010000618.1 GCA_947379685.1 Flavipsychrobacter stenotrophus
GCGCAATTAATTGGTATTGGTTCTATTGTATTGCTTACCTGGATCAATTCAAAGGGTGTGGAAGGAGGAAAATGGATACAGTTCATTTTTACATTCGCCAAAATTGGGGCTATGCTCACCCTCATTATTTGCGGGCTCTTGTTTGTGAAGGATCATAACATATGGCACGAAAACTGGGCCTCCGGTTGGATGGCGCATTCAACAAAGACCGAAAATGGTGTCATCAGTCATAGCACTTTATCCGCAGGGGAATTGGTTGTCGCTATTTGCGTTGCCATGGTGGGTACGTTGTTCAGTAGCGATGCCTGGAATAACGTCACCTTTATAGCCGGGGAGATCAGGAAGCCCGAACGTAATATCGGGTTAAGCCTGTTCATCGGAACCATGGTGGTGACCATTTTGTATATCTCCATGAACCTGATGTATGTAAATGTGCTCAGTATGCCGGAGATAGCTAATGCGCCGCACGACAGGGTAGCCCTTGCAGTAGCGTTGAAGATATTTGGCGGCACTGGTACAATTATCATTGCGGTATTGATCATGGTATCTACTTTCGGGTGCAATAATGGATTGATACTTTCCGGTGCAAGGGTGTATTACTCTATGGCAAACGATGGCCTGTTCCTGCCTGCTGCGAAGAAATTGAATAGTAAGGGCGTACCCGGTAAGGCCTTGTGGATGCAGTGTTTCTGGGCGTCTTTGTTGTGCCTCAGTGGCAAGTATGGCGACCTGCTCGACTTTATTGTATTCACCGTACTCATTTTTTATATACTGACCATTGCTGCCATTTTCAAGCTGCGCCGCACAATGCCCGATCATCCAAGGCCCTACAAGGCTTTTGGATATCCTGTTATTCCATTGTTGTACATCGCATTGGCATCATTTATTTGTATTGTATTACTAAAGTATAAACCTGAATATACCTGGCCCGGGTTGATCATCGTATTAATAGGGCTGCCGATTTTTTATTTTTTACAAAAGCGTAGTGCCAGTTCCCATGAATAATAAAGAGCTACAGAGCATATTTGAAGGAATGAATAACCTTCACGTATTGGTGATAGGTGATGTAATGCTGGATAATTACTGGTGGGGTAGCGTTGACCGAATTTCCCCCGAAGCCCCTGTGCCCATAGTCGCAATCAACAAGCGGGAGAGCAGGCTGGGCGGTGCGGCCAATGTTGCCGTAAATTGCAGGGCGCTGGGCGCAAAGGTTACCCTTGCCAGTGTGGTGGGCGATGATGCTGATGGCAGGTTGCTGACACAGTTGGCTGCCGATGCCGGAATTGAAACAAGCCTTATCATGCAAAGCCCCAAACGACCTACCACTACAAAGGTGCGCATACTTGCCCGTAGCCAGCAAATGCTGCGTGTAGATGATGAAACTACCGATGACCTGTACACCGAAGAAGAGCATCCGTTTATAGATATAGTACTTAAGTTTTTGCAACGGGTAAAACCGCAGGTGGTGATTTTTGAAGACTATAACAAGGGTGTCCTGAAGGAAAACGTGATCAACAAAGTAGTGGCGCATTGCAAGGAGATAGGCATCATTACCGCAGTTGATCCCAAGAAGAAGAATTTCCTCTCCTTCAAAGATGTGACCATCTTCAAGCCGAACCTGAAAGAAGTGAGAGAGGGATTGAATATTAACCTGGATGCGACTGGAGTGGATGACCTTGCAGACGTGCACCAGCAACTAAATGCGGTTTTGCACCACGCCATAACTTTTATCACCCTGTCTGAAAAAGGGGTTTTCTATGCCGATGGTGATACATCCTCAATAATTCCATCCCACATCCGAAATATCGCCGATGTCTCTGGCGCTGGCGATACTGTTATTGCTACAGCCGCACTCGTCTATGCCTTAACCAAAGACCTCCGCCTTATGGCCGAAATCTCCAACCTTGCCGGCGGCCTGGTGTGCGAAGATGTTGGCGTTGTTCCGATAAAGAAGGAAAAGTTGTTTAGAGAGAGTGAGTTGGTGTTGTGTGATTAAGGTGACGGTTGGTTATTACTAATAATGTAGTGGTTTATTGGTATGTTTTCCTTTATAAATTGAAGGGTAGTTTCGTTATTCAATGAAGCCTATGGCGTATCTATTCCCAATAGGCGCTCACTTTTAAATTCAGCGTTGTCTTTCTGGCGATTAATAAAGAATATTCCTTTCTTTGGAGAAACATGCAATTTGTTTGTTGTAACTATTGCCCTTGTTCATAGTAAGATAGGATCTGGGATGGCGGGCCAATATACTTCTGGAACTGATCGTCTTTTTCAGCTGAAGTATTAAACCAGATAAGCACTGGCGTATTGGAGGTGGTCAGTGCTATTGAATTCTTTTTAATGCGGCCCCTTCCTCCAAAAAATGCAACTTATTTTCATTGATTTTTTTTCGGGTAAATCAGTCATCAATCAGTGGTTATTCGTTCAACAATCCATTAGTAAAAAACACGACGCCTGCAAATCGCGCAATAAACCGGCGTATTTAGATAAAGTTATTGTTGCCGCTTGAAGTGAACAGCAAATATGCCTTGTGTTGAATTGCATGTTCTAGCATGTGCTGTTTATTCGATCTTAAACTATGGGTAGAAGATTGATGAAATTTTAATGCTCATCGGCACCCGTAAAACCATAATGTGTTCCAGATTAGAAATGGAATTCAGTTTTAAGCGGGTTGGCATTGGTTCGAATGCGATAATATCATACTTTAAATGCAAGGTGTTCCATCATTAAGGTCGTTGGCTTTGGCTGGACTTTTTTTTAAAACTCTTCTCTTGCTGTAAAAATCCCCTAAAACAGGGAAGTTTTTATTTCCTGAATAAATTAAATTTGTGCACTTTCGAAGTGGATGAATTTATATGTTTGTGATTGGATTGCCCATTGGCAGGTTTCCGATTAGTAAATATATACTTGGCTTGCAAGTGATTTTTTACATTTGCATCTTGCTTACATTATTTTGATTTTATTTTTTAGTGTCTGTTACTCTATACATTTCTGAAGATTATTTTTATGAAAAAAACCTATGTAATATTACCATACTTGCTGTTGACGGCAATTTTCATCTTTTCATCGCTCTCGGTATTTGCCCAATGCAATATTATTGCTACGGTAGCCGGAAGTGGTGGCGGTGGGTATGGCGGTGATGGTGGCCCCGCCACCAGTGGGTATATCTACAATCCGTATGATGTTGCATATGATGCGGCCGGCACAATGTACATAGCTGATTACGGCAACAATTTTGTACGTAAGGTAACTACAGGAGGGATCATTACTCAATTTGCCGGCACGGGGTATGCATACTATGGCGGTGATGGTGC
>CANCOG010000619.1 GCA_947379685.1 Flavipsychrobacter stenotrophus
TGAATACCCATGCGTCTGTGGGTATTTTTTCGGGTGTGGTTACCGGTATCAGCTCCGGAACAGATTCTATTATTTATACAATAACTGGCTCCTTTTGTTCTGCCTCCACCGGCATTTTAATAACTATTAGCCCTGCCCCTTCTGCAGGAACGATTACAGGCCCCACTAACGCATGCATTGGTTCATCGGTGTCTCTTAGCGATGCAGCAACCGGAGGTACCTGGAGTGCAAGTAATTCCCACGCCTCAGTGTCTGGCTCCGGCGTCGTCTCTGCAATTACAGCCGGGCGCGATTCAATACGATATTCTGTGAGCAATGCCTGCGGCACTGCGACTGCAACTGCAACAATCACTATTGATTCGGGGACATATGCGGGGATAATTACCGGCCCGTCTGGTGTATGCGCTGGTTCATATGTTGCCCTGTCAGACGCTGTTTCAGGAGGGAGCTGGAGCGTGAGCAATCCGCATGCTACTATTTCCGCGACAGGAATTGTTTCAGGTGTTACAGCTGGCAGTGATTCTGTCTTATATACTTTCTCCAATGCCTGTGGTACAGCAACAACTTCGAATGTAATAACTATTAATCCGCTACCGGATGCAGGAACAATCACTGCCCCCACCAGCGTATGTATGGGCTCAACAATTACGGCGAATGACGCTGTTGCCGGAGGCTGCTGGAGTACGAGCAATAGCCATGCATCAGCGTCAGCATCAGGAGTTATCACTGGCGTTACCGCCGGCACAGATTCTATCTTATATTTTGTCACCAATAGCTGTGGTACAGCAGAAGCAGTTCATGTGATAACCATAAATCCGTCGCCGGATGCGGGCACAATAACAGGGCCTGATAACGTTTGTATCGGGTCGTCTATTTTATTAGAGAATAGCAGCATTGGAGGTATCTGGAGTGTAAGTAACCCTAAGGCTACAATTTCCGGAACCGGGCTCGTGACAGGCTCCTTGTCCGGTTTAGACACAATAAAATACACCGTAACTAATTTATGTGGCACCGCCGTTACAGAGCAGACGATTTATATTGTGAACTGCCACCCCGAAGGTATTCAGTCTTCCGGCATGATGTCGTCAATTAAAATATTTCCTAACCCTGCCTCGTCGGTAATTGCCATTGAGTGGTCAACTTTGTCATTACTTGAGGCTGAAATTCTGCTTACAGATAATCTTGGCCGGGTCGTGTTAAAATGCGAATTGCATGACAATGCCAAACATTCCAAACAACTGGATTTATCTGCTCTTGATGCCGGTATTTACTTACTCACTTTAAGATCCGGAACAGAATATTCGACCACCAAAATTGTAGTAGAGAAATGATGGCCATAGCCTCCGTAATCTCCACTGAAAAGTACCGGGACCAAAAACGAAAAACACCTTAATTGCCCCGTAGGTAATGATGCAGGCATTTCCATGCCCCCCCGCTACGATATCAACGCCGTTATCTTATCTGCAGGAAGAAAACTGGTGAGCAGGGGGGAGAGTACAATAAATGCAAGTTTGAAATTATCCATGGCCGTGTTGTCAATTTTAATAGTGCCTAAAACGGACATCTCCCATTTATCATCCATCTCACCATCGGGCAGCGTGTGGTTCTTTGTTTCGTTTTTTAGCACAACTATTGTCCGCTTTAATGAGTCGAGACTTTCTTTTAAAAAGTAGTATACAGGTACATAAACTATTGCCAAAAAAAGAGACAGGTAAAACCCAAAAACATAGCAGTTGGTCACTGGAAAAATATCATATCCCTCAACAGTAAAAACTGCTACAATTGATGATCTCAGATAGTTGGATGCCAGAACTGCAAACACGATAGCGATAGATAATATTTGCAGCGACGTGTACAATAGTTTATTCAGGCTTTCCAAATTACGCGCAGCATTTTCTATACCGGCCTTGGTTCGTGTCACGTCACGGGTGGTTGCGTCAGCAGCTGGAGCAACAAGAAACATCAGTGTTGCAATTGGTGTGATCAGCATAAAATTCGCAAACATGCTGCGTGCAATTATGTTACTATCCGAAACCAGGATGTTCATCTGGTCAATTATCCGTTCAGGTTTAAAAATGCCACTGATATCGTAGCTGAAAGTAAGCAGTCCAAAAACGAGAAATGTACAAGCTATGGCAAACAGGAGTTGCTGCCTGTGCAATCTGTAATCATCAATCAGCTTATATATATACCCTGCAAACACCGGCATGCAACCGGAACATATGGAGACAAGCGTAAGAAGCACTATTACAAATATCAGAAAGTTTGGATTGGTATGAAACAAACTTTGGTTTGTATGTACACGTAGTTTCTTTTCATGCAGTAACCGATTGCCAGTTGCTGTATCCATTTCATAGGCCGATAAAAATGGTGCATCATCACCGGAAAGCCGGCTTGCCGTAATAACTTTCAACTTATATTCACTGGTATCCTCGCGGAAGGTAGGCACGATCGGATACCGGTAGAATCGGGCATGTTCATTTTTGTTACCTTCAATTTTCACATTAAGATTTGCCGGTAAGGTTACTCCCTGAACGAAATGAGATTGTAATGCGCAAAGTGTAATAGTATACCCTGTGAAGGCACATAATATCACAACGAAGACGCTATACGACTTCCAGTCTTTTCGCGGAAAAACCCGGGTTATTATTATCTGTATCCTATATAGTACCCAACCCTTGTTGTCCGGTAGCTGCCCTTGATCCTTTTCCATAAGTACGAATATTATACTTTAAAAGTACACATTATTTATAAAATGCAATACCAAAATGTAAAATGAATGTTTTTTTCAACTTCTGGCGACTAACCGAGACTACAGGTTTTGTACCTGTTATCAATTAATTCGGCACGGATAAAAGGGTCATTCATAAAAAGCAGTAAATTGCTGTATCAAACCTGCAAAAACACGATACATGAACATACCAATTGTCGACCTCCATTGCGACCTCCTTTCTTACCTGGTGAGGGTACCAGGAGCAACCCCGTTTAAGCGCGATGATATTGGCTGCTCAATTCCGGCTCTTGAGGAAGGAAATGTAAAGTTGCAGGTAATGGCCATCTATACTGCAAGTGATAAAGGCAGCAGTAACCTGGGCATTCGTCAGGCCCGGATATTTCGAAACCTTCTGTCCGAATATCCCGACCAGCTAACCCTGGTTAATGACACAACTGCTTTGAATGATGTAGCCACTTCATCAAAAATTGGGATAGTAGCTTCAATTGAAAACGCTTCAGGATTTTGTGAGGAAGACGAGCCACTGGACAATGGGTTCAAGAAATTGGAAGAGATCATCAAAACCACCGGGCGA
>CANCOG010000620.1 GCA_947379685.1 Flavipsychrobacter stenotrophus
CCACATACAGCCGATGACCAACTGTACCTCTTTCACGTGGTTTCCTTCAGAAGGGTTGAGCGAAGCTCATCTTTCTGACCCTGTTGCAGCACCACCGGTAAGCACCAAGTACTTTGTGACCGGTCAAACAGAAAATGGCTGTATCGTAAGAGATTCTATCTATTTCCACCTGAGCGAAGAAACACTGTATGGTATACCAAATGCCTTTACCCCCGGTACAGGCGTAAACAATACCTTTAAACTGCTCAAGCACGGCCTTGCCAGCCTGAACTACTTCCGGGTGTTCAACCGCTGGGGCCAACTACTCTTCGAAACTACAAACATAGACGAAGGCTGGGATGGTTCCTTTAAGGGTGCGCAGCAACCACTGGGCGTGTACGTTTACGAAGTTCAGGCTGTATCTGCCCTCACCGGCAAGACGCTGAACATGAAAGGGAATGTTACGTTGCTGAGATAAAGAAAACTCTTCCAATAATATATAACATCGCTGCCACTCCGTAAATGGAGTGGCAGTTGTGTTTAGTGGGACACCCACAGGAGCGCAAGTTGTTGCCTTGGGTGCAGCTGGCTACTTCACGCAAAGAGCGCAAAGGTGGGTGCAAAGTCCGCGAAGTTCGTGAGACGTACCTGGGTGTGGCATACTTTTGAAGTGTACCACACTTTGACACTTCGTTCTTGTTATCAACACTTATAGAGACGTATTTTCATCCTCATCAACTGCACTTACTACAGAAAGGTTTATATTTACAATTCATTTTCAGGTAACCCTGTGCCTGGCAATATAGACACCACATGTTAGTAGCCATATACAACCGTACATTTGATAAGCACGACATTAACGTACTGCTGAACATTCTCCGATTACTGGACGAAAATAAGCTCCAACTCATATTTTATAAAGAATTTTATGAGCGGTTACAGCCTCATATCAATTTTGAAACCACCCCCCGGTTATTTACCGGTAAAAAGGACCTGCCGCTGCATACCGACATGTTGCTTAGCCTGGGTGGCGATGGCACTATGCTCGATGCGATCACCTTTGTAGGGAACACTGGTATACCACTTATTGGCATTAACCTCGGCAGGCTGGGCTTTCTGGCAGCAATTCCTGAAGAGGAAGTTGCCGCCGCTATCCAATCCCTCGTTCGTGGCTCGTATACACTGGAGAAGCGCACATTGATACATCTCGACTCCAGTGTGCCTTTGTTCAACGGGTCGCCATTTGCACTGAATGAATTTACGATACACAGGCAGGACACATCTTCAATGATCAAGGTACATACCTATCTGAACGGAGAATTCCTGAATACTTACTGGGCCGATGGCCTGATCGTCGCTACGCCAACCGGCTCAACCGGCTATTCGCTAAGCTGCGGCGGGCCAGTGGTTTTTCCACAGACATCGAGTTTTGTGATCACCCCTGTGGCGCCCCATAACCTGAATACCAGACCGATCGTTGTGCCTGATGATAACATTATTTCATTTGAGATAGAAGGAAGGTCGGAGCAGTTTTTATGTACGCTCGATGCCCGGACTGAAACCATAAAAAGCAGTGTGCAGTTGGCTGTAAAGCGAGAGAGTTTCATGATCTCGCTGGTGCGGCCCGATGAACACAATTTCCTCAATACCATCAGGCAGAAATTATATTGGGGTATAGATAGGAGGAATTGATAATGACGAATGAAAACAATAATTAACTTCTTTTGTCGTTGAGTTTATAAATTGAGGAAAATATCATCCATTTGCAGGCAACAAACTGATACCCAATGAACCGATATATACAGCTACTTATAGTTATTTGCATCACCCTTACCGCAAATGTATACGGGCAGGGCGTTTGGCAACCTGCCCCTTTGGCTGCTGCATCTGCCGCAAAAGGCATTTCCGCTTCTGCTCAGCAGCGCTTTTTTTTCCTGAATGAAAATGAACTAAGGACAAGTCTGGTCTCAAGTGCAGGTGAAGTAAAAGTAATATTCTTGCCAATGCCTGATGGTAATTACCGTGAATTCAGAGTTTGGGAGAATAGCCTGATGCCTGCAGAACTCGCTGCGAAATATCCACAGATCCGCACATTTACAGCTGAGGCTACTGATCAGCCTTCGGTTACTGCTAAGCTTGATTTTACGGTCTATGGTTTTCATGCCATGGTGTTTGATGGGGACAACACTTACTTTATTGACCGCAGTGATAAAAACACAGCAGGCCTTTACGCAGTACATTATAAGAAGGACGAATTAAGAGCGATAGATGAGATGATGCATTGCCTTAATGCAGGAGATGCCTCGCTTAATCTTGCAAAAAGAGATGCGAAAAAGACAGCAGCAAGGACGATCAACGGGTATGAATTACGAACATACAGGCTGGCACTGGCTTGCGATCACCAATACGCAATCGCTACTACCAAGGCCGATTCACCTACCAAGGCCCAGGCGCTGAGTTTTATGACCACAACCATGAACAGGGTAAATGGTGTTTACGAGCGTGAGGTTTCCGTCACCATGAAATTTGTGAGTAAGGAAGATACATTAATATTTACCAGAGCGGGCAAAGACCCCTATGGCGCTTATAATGATGATGCCAGTTCTATGCTTGCTTCGGGGGTCAATCAACTAATGTGTGATAGTCTGGTAGGCTCCGCAAATTACGATATCGGCCATGTATTTACAACTGGAGCCGGAGGTCTGTCTTCTGTTTCGGTGGTTTGCAACAATGGAACAAAAGCTCAAAGCGTTACCGGACTTTCTAACCCGGTTGGAGATGGGTTTGATATCGACTATGTAGCCCATGAAATGGGTCACGAGTTTGGCTCCGATCACACATTTAATAATGATTCAGATGGCTTTTGTGGGTCAGCTAAAGCAGCCGTTAAAGATTTTGCCTATGAGCCCGGCAGTGGATCTACTATTATGGCTTATGCGGGTATATGTAGCCCAGGTGATCTTCAGCCACATAGCGATGCTTATTTTTGTGCATCGGGCTTGTTGCAGCTAAATAAGTTTATCACAACGAGCGGCGATTCCTGCCCCATAAAAACACCAACCGGAAACAAGGTTGTTGCAAATCCGCTGGTTTCAGCCTCCTATTCAATTCCTTTTTTAACCCCGTTTGAATTAATATCGCCACATGCATATGATTCGGTGGCAGGAACTACGCCCACATATTGCTGGGAGCAATGGAACCTGGGTGATTTTGGGCAGAGGCTGATTGATACGCACTATGAAGGTCCTATTTTCAGGTCGTATAGTCCGGATACATCTTCGACCCGTATTTTTCCTAATATCAATATGGTGCTAGCAG
>CANCOG010000621.1 GCA_947379685.1 Flavipsychrobacter stenotrophus
AAAGCAAGGGAGAAAGCGGTATGCTTTTTACTTTTAAGTTTTTACTTTTTATTTTTTAATTCACGTACTTTCCTTCCGGTGTATACATTACCGGCAGTAGTTTGTGGCATTTCTCGAAGTAATCGTACTCATTTTTAAGGGTAGCCCAAAATTCCAGATTGTCTGGATAATTTACGTACTCCCGCTCCAGGTAGGCCATTCCGTTCTTGCTCATGCGGGTGGGGTATATGTGTACCGGAATATTTTCTTCACCATTAACTTTAGCATTAAGGCAAAGAGTATATATTTCCTGAATACCTTCATCGGTCATGGGCATGCAACCAACCGTAACGCAACCACCATGTATGTAAATATCGCCACCGCGACGTGCCTTGGCGCCAAGGGCGTTATCAGAATAGTTGGGGTAGTTCAGCAACATGGAAAGATAGTAGTCGCTTTTGGGGTTGAAATCTTCAATAAAATAATATCCCTCAGGCACCTGGTGGTCTCCTTCAGCCCTTTTGGGGCCTAAAATGCCGGAAAGTGCACAAATGTGATATAGTTTTATGAGTTTGTATTCACTGGTTTCATTGTTGCGTCCCCACAATTCCAACTCATTTTGCGCCTTGAATGCACGCAGGTAAATGTCCTTTGGCGGGTAAGCAACATTCTTCTTTTTGAATTCCTTGGCAAGAGAATCATTATATTTTTTCCATGCATCAGAAACACGGGAGCACGAAAGCTGGAAATTTTTGAAATTTTGAGCGTCAGTTTGAGCGTGCGCGGTAAAAGTTATGCTACCTGCAAACAAAAATAACAACATAGCATACACCAGTTTGTTGTTCATTCCCTTTCGAAAATTTAATGAGTTGTGAGGATTAAGTCCTACAAATTTAAAAGAAAAAAGAATAAAATGCGCAGAGACTGACCGTCGACTGCGTTAAAGTTTTATGCTGCACTTACAATTTTCACTTCTTTTTATGCATAGCCTGAATAGACTCAGTCATGGCTTCATACACCTTGTGTAGGTGAGGTTGCCCAGACAGCAATTCCAGTTGTTGTTCAATGGTTGCTATGTCGTGGCGCATGGCCGGGCCTGTTTGCGTTTTAAAGGGCGAGGTTTGTTTTACCCGTTCAAATGTCTGGTTAATAAGGGGTTGCAGCGTAGATGCAGGTAACTCATTATCCTTGCATATTTTTTCGTTTATGGCCAGGAGGTGATTAATGAAATTATTGGTCATTACCGCACTCAGGTGAAGCCATTTCCTTTGTGCATCTTTTGCCTCAAAAAGTTCGTCCGTAATGGCGTGACCCATTTCCAACACAAACCGCTTTGCCCTGTCTGAAGATGCTTCCCATGCACACGGTATATTGCGATGCCCGGGAGGATTACTTTTCAGCACGGAATAGACCGGCCAAAGCACTGCATGGTCTTTTGCCGCCTTGCTGATCATGTTCAGTGATAACGCGCCGGCCATATGAACCAATATGGTTTTTTTTAGTGTTAATTGCTGTGCAACGGTCTCAATGGCGCTGTCAGATACGGCCAGAAAGCAAACATCAGCGTCTTCATCCCTTAATTCGTTGATGTTACCGTGTTTTTTTGCCAACAATGCATCGGCCAGGTCCTTGGTTTTTTGTTCGTCACGGCCATAAACACCCACGCAACTGTGTCCTGCAGCTGCTATTCTCTTGCCAAAAAACCATGCAATGTTACCTGTGCCAATAATACTGAATGTCATGCCTTAATTTTATTGTTAACGTAATAGGATTCCATAATGCCATGCACTATTTCCTTAAGGGCCGAAATATCGCTCAGTGTGAGTCCTGTAGTACTAATAGGATCGAGAAAATGAATTCTTACAGGACTGGGCCTGAGCCAGAATTTTTTATGCATTGGCAATATTTTGGCGGTATTAAAAATGATACCGGGTATAATTGGTTTTTGGGCCTTTATGGCGGTGGTAAATGCGCCATCGAAAAACTGCTGAATGGGTTGCGATGTTTTGTTACGCGTTCCTTCAGGGTAGAGGCAAAGGTGTATTCCCTGTTCCAGTGTTTCCTGCATTTTGGAGAAGCTGTTGCGCCGGCTGGCATCGTTCTTTCTGTTTACTAATATCGAGCCGGTTTTATAAATAACGCCAAATATAGGAATGCGGGCCATTTCTATTTTGGCCAGTGTTTTGTTCGGTCCGGGAATCCAGGGTGATGAAACGGGTATATCCATAAACGAATTGTGATTGATAACCACCACGTAATTTTCACCTGTCTTAAATTTTTCTTTTCCTTTCCTCGATACCGGGCAGAAGATCAGCGGCATGTATACCCCCATCCATAACCTGAAAATAGGGTGCAGGCACCTGGCTCTGGTTGGTTCGGGCAGAAAGGAGATGATCAATACCGGGATCCAGATGATGAGCATCGTAGCCACAAAAACAAGTGCAGCGTACAATGCAAAAATATGACCTGGTATGTTTTTAATGAATTTCATTTATGGTACATAAGTATTAAGTAATCAATCAGCAACCGAAAGTCGTTCATTTTTCAGGGATGGCAAAGTTATTTGCAAATGCTTAACTAACACTGATGATAATGGTCAGTGCAGAAATATTTATACACGCTGAATTACCAATCAGAGCGCCCAGTCAATTGGCTTTTCTCCCTTGTTTTGCAGCCAGTTGTTCGTTTTGCTGAAATGCCCGCACCCGAAGAAGCCATTGTAAGCGGAAAGTGGAGACGGGTGAGCTGCCTTTAGTACAAGATGTTTTGAACTGTCAATAAGGTTTTCTTTGTTCTGAGCGAACCTACCCCAAAGCATGAAAACCACATGCTCTTTGGAAGAAGAAATATGTTTGATCACTTCATCGGTAAACACATGCCAGCCCACCTGGCTGTGCGACATAGGCTCATTGGCTAAAACCGTAAGCGAAGCATTTAGTAGCAGCACTCCCTGACGCGCCCATTTTTCGAGGTTGCCGGTCGCGGGGAAGGGGAGACCGAGGTCCTCCTGTATTTCCTTAAATATATTCATGAGCGATGGCGGTGGTTTTACGCCATCAGGCACTGAAAATGAAAGGCCGTGTGCCTGTCCCGGATTATGGTAAGGGTCTTGCCCCAGAACTACGACTTTTACTTTGTCGAATGGCGTATACTCAAAGGCATTGAATATCTGTTTGCCAGGCGGGTAAATAACCTTGCCTGCCTTCTTTTCTTCCTTCAGCAAACCGGCAATGTTTTGAAAGTAAGGTTTTTCAAATTCCCTGCTCAATTCCTTTTTCCAGCTTGCTTCCAGTTGTACATCCATTTCA
>CANCOG010000622.1 GCA_947379685.1 Flavipsychrobacter stenotrophus
GATACTTACTTCGCGTGGAAGAACCTCGGAGTATGCTGGCATCAGGAGTACATCGTCGAATGTAAGCCCCTCGCCATAAAACTTAGATTTTATTGCCATGTGCAAAGGTAAAAGAAATTTCAAAAATTAAAAAATCAAAAAATGGGAAAGTAGCGGGTTTGCAGAAAACTACAGACAGCTATCTCCAATTTGTGATCAGAACTTTTCATACCCGGGCACAAAACTGGCCGATAGGCTCTTCCTCTATTATCATATTTGAATACACGGATTGTTTTGTCACAGCGCCCCTCATCTAAAAACGCGAAACATGCAATTTAATTTAGCCAACTCATTTTGCCACCTTTATTCATTTATCTTTGTGGTAAAGTTGAACACCTAACTTTAAATGGTACTACGACTTGTTATTTTCAATTTATCCGGGACCAAAGTGCTCATGACTGCAACATGTTAGCGTGCTGTGTTGTGGCGGTCATTATTACCCGTACCATAGTAAAAATATACGCGAATGCTATTTAATTCAATTGATTTCCTACTTTTTTTTCCAATAGTCACTATTGTTTATTTCCTCCTCCCGCATAAATACAGGTGGATACACCTGCTTGCTGCCAGTTGTTTTTTTTACATGTGCTTCATCCCCGTCTATATTTTTATATTGTTTTTTACTATATTAATTGACTATATAGCGGGGATAATGATTGAAAATGCAACGAATGAAAAAAAACGATGGTTCCTCATCATGAGCGTTATTGCGAACGTAGGCGTCCTGGCGTTTTTTAAATACTATAATTTTTTTGCAGAAAACATCAATGAGCTCCTCCATGTTTCAAGGAGCTCAGCTGCCGTGCCCCTCCTAAAATTCATTCTCCCCATAGGTTTGTCGTTCCACACGTTCCAGGCCATGAGCTATACAATTGAAGTTTACCGGGGCAAACAGAAAGCAGAAAGACACTTCGGCATTTATGCCCTGTACGTCATGTTTTACCCGCAACTGGTTGCCGGTCCGATTGAACGGCCACAAAATGTGCTGCACCAGTTCCATGAACGTCATTATCTCACTTATGACAATCTTGCGAGCGGCATGCGGCTTATACTTTGGGGTATGGTAAAGAAAGTAGTTATTGCCGACCGGTTAGCCATTACAACAGACATGATCTTTAACAACCCGTCATCTTATTCGGGTACCGCTCTTGCATTGGGTATTTTTTTATTTGCTTTTCAGATATTCTGTGATTTTTCAGGCTATTCAGATATAGCGCTCGGCTCCGCAAGGGTAATGGGTTTTGAATTGATGGTCAATTTCAGGATTCCCTTTACAAGTAAAAGTATATCGGAATTCTGGAGACGGTGGCATATTTCCCTTTCCTCCTGGTTCAATGATTATCTGTTCAATCCTGTCGTAAATGCCTGGCGCAACATGGGCAACAAAGCCATTGTGATGGGTCTTTTACTCACATTTATGCTGAGTGGCGTTTGGCACGGGGCCGGGTGGAAATTTGTGATTTACGGGCTATTGCACGGAATAGCGGTTTCTTACGAGTTTCTCACTAAAAAGAAGAGGAAAAAGATTTTTGGCAAGCTACCTGTGCTGTTGAACGAGACGTTGAGTATCATTTTCACTTTTAGCTTTGTAGCATTTTCCTGGATTTTTTTCAGGGCAAATAACTTTGCGGACGCAATGTTGATCGTGCGAAAGCTGGGAAGCATACCAGGAGAAATTGTACACGTTATGACAACGCGAAAGCTTGATTTTTTAAGATTACCGAGCCTCTATCTTTTTGTGGCTCCGTGCCTGGCACTGGTATTATTTCTGAAAATTGCGCATAAACTTCAGAGTCGCTTTAACCTTGAAAATACCTTTCGCAACAAACCCCCAGTTTTACGTTGGGCGATATACTATGCCGGCTTTCTGGCCCTTATCTACCTCGGGGTATATGAAGAACACCAATTCATTTATTTTCAATTTTAGCCATGAAAAAAATACTCCTTAAGCTGCTCCTGGCTACATTCCCGATCCTTACGGTTTTAATTATCTACCTCGCTACCGACCCGTTCAAACTGCTGTACACCTACAGCAGTTATGGTAATACAGACCGGAACTACATTTGCCTTAACCGGGACTATGTAGCAACTGAATTATTCTTGCAAAATAATAAGACCCAAAACTACGATTCTTATATTTTTGGGAATTCACGGGCCCGAAGTTTTCACGCTCTGGAATGGGATAAATACATTAAGGGAGGAAAGGTCTTTCATTTTGATGCTTATAAGGAAAGCCTGTATGGTATTGAGCGTAAACTTGCATTTTTAGATAAAAGGGGAGCACTAATAAAAAATGCCCTGATAGTTATTGACTATGAACTTTTGCAAATGGCAACCAACAGCAAGGGGCATATTTACAGAAAGCACCCTGCTCTTTCCGGCGAAAATTACTTTTATTTTCAACTGGGCGTGTTCAAAGAATTTTTGGATATCGATTTCATATCTGCCTATTGCTCTTTCCTTTCAACAAAAAACATCACTCAGGATATGATAGACAAAGGGTATTTTGAAAATGTTGTAGTGGAAACTAACGATATTGCCAATGAAGTTGAATTCCCTGTAATGGAACATCAAATTAAATCAAATCCCGACTCGTTCTATCGCTCACTGGGCAAGCAATTTTACCAAAGGGATAATGCCACTCATTTTACCCCTCACGTGCTTGAAGCCGACCAGATAAAATTACTTAAAAATATCAGCAACATATTAAGCAAAAACAACACAGAATACAAAGTAATCATAAGTCCGCTCTACGACCAGAAAAAAACAAACGAAGCTGACCTGCAAACACTTCAATCTATCTTCGGTCCACAGCGGGTTTTTGATTTTTCAGGCGTCAATGCAATTACAAATGATGCACATAATTATTACGAATCGCGCCACTACCGGCCTTTTGCGGCAACAAAAATGCTGGAGGAAATTTACAAATAGGTAACACATCTTCTTTCCTGTGCGCCCGAGAGGCAACCATGAACCTAAAGGGTGACATGTTTGTGAACATGTTATTATTTTATATTGCGCATATAACGCAACATGCCACGTCACCCTTTAAAGCCGGGGTTATGCGGCGGCTGAGAATTTATGAATATTGCAACCCTAAACCACCCAACCATAAAATTTCAAATGGGGACCTTTTGAATATCGGATCTTACGATTACGCCACGTCTTATTGAGCTTTTTCTGGGTGGGAGTTACGAATTTTCTTAGCTTCCCTTTATCTATTTGTTCATAATCCATTGC
>CANCOG010000623.1 GCA_947379685.1 Flavipsychrobacter stenotrophus
TGAGCTGTTGACAGACGCTATTGAAGAAGCACCGGTGCTCCAAGTACCACCTGAGGTAGCATCGGTCAATGTCATAGTTGAACCCACTGCTTGCGAAGTTGCGCCGGAAATCGGAGCAACGACCGGCAATGAAATCTGGAATAATTTCACTCCCGCACTGTTTGCCGACAAACCGCTTGAAGTACAGGTAACAACCAGCCTATAGTAAGTTGGACTTGCGGCAACTGTGGCCGCATAAGATGTGGCTGTGGCACCAGTTATATTGCTCCAGCTGGCACTGTCTGAAGATGACTGCCACTTGTAGGTAATTCCCGTGCCAGACGACATACCTGAAGCAGTGATTGTTGAACTAAATGGCAAAGAACAGGCTGAAGTTACAGAAGCGCTTGCCGAGCCGGAAGTTGGCGTACCTGAGCACGTTGCCGAAATAACTGTATCCTTATGAGTAACTACGGTAGTCCCGCAACTATTCGTAACAGAATAACTGATAGTAGCTACTCCTGCGGCCACACCCAAAACTGTTGCTGTACCACTTGAGTTCACCGAAGCTATTGCCGATGAACTAGTGCTCCACGTACCACCGGAAGTAGCATCAGTTAATGTTATGGTTGAACCAGCGTTTACGGTCGTTGGGCCTGAAATGGCAGCGACAGTTGGTGTGCCTGAAGTTATTTTACGGATACGACTGTGAGCAGCATCTGAGATATATACATTCCCGCCAGCATCTATGGCCACGCCTTGTGGAGCCCAAAGCCCTGCGGCTGTTGCAGGGCCGCCATCACCGCTAAAACCGGTACTGCCAGTTCCTGCCAGTGTTGAAATTATCCCCGATGAATTGACCATCCTTACCTGGTTTTGGCTGTAATCAGCAATATAAACGTTGCCAGCCGCATCAACTGAAACGGCCATGCACTGTTGAATTTCAGCCAGTGTAGCTGCAGCACCGTCTCCCGAAGAACCAGCAGTACCATTACCCGCAAAAGTGGTTATGATACCTGATGTATTGATCATTCGCACCCTGTTATTAGGAAAGTCACACACATAAATGTTACCGGCAGCATCAATTGCTATTCCTCCGGCCAAGTCTATTCTGGCAGCTGTTGCAGGGCCGCCATCACCGGAATACCCACCCGTACCATCTCCTGCAATTGTACTGATGATGCCCGATGTATTTACTTTTCTTACAGTTCTGGCCCAATCAGAAACATACATATTCCCGCTGGCATCAAATGCAATACCGTAAGGATTTACGAATCCCGCTGCCGTAGCAGGCCCGCCATCACCGCTATAGACCGTAGAGGCCGAACCAGCTACAGTACTGATAATTCCCGACGTTGTTACTTTACGGATACGGTTATTATTAAAGTCAGCTATATACAAATTACCCGCTGCATCAAATGCAAGACTTGTCGGATTATATAGTTTTGCCGCAGTTGCCGCGCCACCATCGCCACTGAAGCCAGCGGTACCATTGCCTGCCACAGTGGTTATAACACCACCAGTGCTGATCTTACGTACCCGGTTATTGGAATTGTCAGCAAAATAAAGATTACCTGCCGCATCCAGCACCATTCCGGCCGGGTTGCTCACGCCCGCTGCCGTTGCCGCTCCACCATCACCACTATAACCCGCACTGCCTGTCCCTGCAATCGTAGTAATAATATTACAAGTAGAAATCACTGAAATATTTGACGTAACAACAGTCGTCCCACAGCTATTCGTGACAGAATAACTAATCGTAGCACTCCCCGCAGCCACGCCTGTAACAACACCAGAGCTGTTTACAGAAGCTATTGAAGAAGTGCTGGTGCTCCATGTGCCACCTGATGTAGCATCCGTTAATGTTATTGTTGAACCGATGTTTACTGTAGTTGCTCCGGAAATCGGAGCGACAGTTGGGTTGCCAGAGGTAATTTTACGGATTCGATGATTACTCATGTCAGCAATTAGGATATTCCCACTCAAGTCAAAGCATATTCCGAACCCTGACAGCCCAGCAGCCGTTGCAGGGCCGCCGTCGCCGGAATAAGACGAGCTGCCGGAACCAGCATAAGTAGAAATAATGCCGGTTGAATTGATTTGCCGCACAAATGAACTCCCCTGCTCCAAAACGAAAATGTTGCCCGAATTATTTTCAATGATAACATCCGGACCGTATATCGCTGCACTTGTGGCAGGCCCTCCATCTCCGGTATGTCCCGCCGTTCCGGTGCCGGCAATCGTTGTAATTATGCCAGTGGCAGCAATTTTTCTAATTCTGTTGTTTGCCTGGTCAGAAATATAAATTTCCCCGGCATTACCCATCATCGCATAAGATGGGCCGGAGAATGTTGCTGCAGTTGCCTGCCCTCCATCGCCAGCAAAACCAACACTTCCGGTACCTGCTATTGTGCTGATGATACCTGAAGCATTTACTTTTCTTATGCGGTTATTTTGCTGGTCCGCAATATATAGATTACCGCCATTATCTACACTAACTCCACATGGATAAGAAAGATTTGCGCTCGTTGCAGGGCCGCCATCTCCCGAAAAGCCTGGTGAACCATTGCCTGCGACCGTGGTAATAATACCGGTCGTTGCAATTTTCCGAATGGCACTGTTGTTTCGGTCAGCCACATACAGATTGCCACTCGTATCTGCTGCCAATGCAAACATATAATTGCTAAAAGTTGCTGCAGTTGCCTGCCCACCATCGCCGGAATAGCCTGCTGTGCCTGTTCCTGCGTAAGTACTTATTATTCCGGCAGGTGTTACTTTTCGGATACGGCTATTTGCCTGATCTGTAAAGAAAATATTTCCGTTTCTGTCAACAGCTACAGCCGTGGGCGTAGCTACTGTAGATGCAGTGGCCGCGCTGCCATCACCAGAAAAGCCGCTTGTACCCGTTCCTGCTATTGTCGTAATAATATTGCAAGATGGTCCAGTTACAGTAACCACCTGTGTTACTACCGTCGTCCCACAGCTATTTGCTACCGAATAGCTAATCGTAGCACTACCAGCAGCAATACCCGTTAAAACGCCAGAAGCATTTACTGAAGCTATTGAAGATGCGCTAGTGCTCCAGGTGCCGCCGGAGGTTGCATCGGTTAGTGCTATTGTTGACCCTACTGTAACTGAAGTTGGGCCTGAAATAGCGGCAACTGTTGGGTTACCTGAGGTAACCTTTCGGACGCGGTTGTTATTCCAATCAGCAATATATACATTATCACTAGCGTCAATAGAAACGGCGGATGGGCTGTTTAATTGCGCAGCAGTTGCCGGGCCA
>CANCOG010000624.1 GCA_947379685.1 Flavipsychrobacter stenotrophus
ATGGTAATTTTTTGTTAGAGCTTCGCCGCCACTTGCTAACAGGTCTTTCCTGATTTTCGTGGTAAAATCAGGATCTGAGGCCGAAGGTTTATCGATTTGGCGAAACCGGGCATCGCATATTATCAGTGACATAATTAAGTTTTTTGTTGGAAAACGGAAAGGTAACGAAATGGGCTGTAAAAAGAGAAAGATATAAATTTGTAATTAAACGCTAACAGCGTTTAACGCTAACCACGATGTTTGTTGTTATTAACATATAACAGGAATTCAGGGCCTCTGAAATCATAGATTTGTCCGAACTCTGTCTTTCCCAAAAGGAAGTTATATGCAATTTTTGCTGACATACGATGGGAAATATCCATTCCAATTGCAGGCCTTATACCGAATAGATTATTTATGCTTATCGTTTTGTACGTTTCCAGTAAACTATTTGAGGAAAGTGCATGGTTAGATGACTGTGACTTGTCTCCCAGATATAATTCTTCATGGTCACACATCAAGTTGAACATAAAAGCCATCCGAGGCGACTGATAGATCATGCAGGTGAGATTTACCCCGTAGTTGAATGAAGAAAGATGATATTCGTCTGGGTCGGGATTTAAAAATCCATATTGTTGTTTAGAATTGCCATTGTCTACGCCTATTTGAAATCCCCCATAAATATTCTTAACAATATGGCCTGAAAATATACCTTCCAGTCCGTACAAGTTTGCGTTTTTTATCACT
This sequence comes from Flavipsychrobacter stenotrophus, assembly GCA_947379685.1. Lineage (GTDB taxonomy): Bacteria > Bacteroidota > Bacteroidia > Chitinophagales > Chitinophagaceae > Flavipsychrobacter > Flavipsychrobacter stenotropha_B. Next base: position 727 of record CANCOG010000624.1, read on the forward strand.
TTTGCCCGGTTTCCGACAAAAACACAGGTGTTTCTATAGTATCTGTCGGAATGTTCTCGTTGCCTTAGTGGTTTGTATTTTATTTTGTGGTAATGCTTTGTCCCCGCCAACCCTGGTGCGGAAAGGCATATCAAGATACAAAAAAATAAAAAAAAGACGTTATTCATGGTGGCGCTGATTAAAGGAAATTGGTGTGCAATTTCCATGCCAAAATCTTCCAAACAGGCCACTTACTGCTGCATAATGCGCCTGTTTATCAACAGGCTTTCTGACTGGAGGATAGGAATGTTATAAAAAATCATTTCTGTGCATTTTCATTTCTATATTTGAGTAAATAAAGGCACTGCATGGATCTACTATCATTAACAGAACAAAATTCCGGATATGATAACCTGGAAAAAATGCAAGTCGCTGATTTACTGCGCTCTATCAATAATGAGGACAAAACTGTGGCACTTGCGGTGGAGCAGGCGCTTCCCGAAGTGGACCAACTGGTGCAAAAGGTTATTGATGTTTTTAAAGGGGGAGGAAGGCTTTTTTATATTGGCTCAGGCACAAGTGGCAGGTTGGGCATTGTTGATGCGAGTGAGTGCCCGCCAACATATGGTGTACCGCATGGATTGGTAATTGGTATTATAGCTGGAGGGGATGGTGCAATTAGGAAAGCCGTGGAAGGGGCCGAAGATGATACGCAACAAGGGTTTGCCGACCTTGAAGATTTTTTGATAAATGAAAAGGATATTGTGATAGGCATATCGGCTAGCGGAAGCACCCCTTACGTGGCGCATGCTTTAAAAAAATGCCATGAAAATGGCATTGTAACCGGTTGTATTGTCTGTAACTCGGGTAGTACGGTGGCCAGCTGGGCAGATTATGCCATCGAAGTACTTACAGGTCCGGAATTTGTTACCGGGAGTACACGTATGAAGGCTGGCACAGCTCAAAAAATGGTTTTGAACATGATCACTACTGCTGCAATGGTAGGTTATGGCAGAGTGGAAGGGAACAAAATGGTGCACATGAATCTCAGCAACAGTAAATTGGTGGAAAGGGGTATCAGGATGATCATGGAAAAAACCGGGCTTTCCAGGGTTGAAAGTGAAGCGCTGCTGATGAAAAATGATAATAGTGTTGTCAAGGCACTGGAAAGCTTCAGAACGAGTTAATTCCAATGTTTTATTACCGGCGGGTAAGGGAAATTGCAACTAAATTTTCGTTATTGAGCAATTGGTTCATTATGCTTACTTTTGACCCACGATGAAGCACCTGCCCAATATTCTTACTCTGGGAAATCTGTTTTGTGGTTGTCTGGCCATTGCGTATATCCTAACGGCACAACCTTATGTTTACCGTAATCTAGGCGACGGCTCGTTGCAGTGGATCATGGGAACTGAACAATTTTATCTGGGAAGTATTTTCATAGGCATTGCAGCGATTTTCGATATGCTGGACGGTTTTGTGGCCCGGGCGTTAAAGCTATTTTCGCCAATAGGAAAAGATCTGGATTCGCTGGCGGATATGGTTTCCTTCGGTGTGGCTCCTTCCATGATCATGTTTAAATGCCTTTGGGATGCAACTATGCAGGAAAAAAATGCATTCGATGCTTCAATGCTCAATATGGCACCGGCATTTTTGATTGCCTGTTTTGCTGCACTGCGACTTGCCAAGTTCAATATTACTGCTTCAACGCAGAAAGCCTATTTCAGAGGCATGCCTACTCCGGCGGTTGGACTGCTGATTGGTTCCTTCCCATTATTTATCTGGAATAATTCAAGTCCACTTGTACAGGTATTACACAACAAATGGGCCTTGTACGCTCTAATTGGCTTGCTATGCTTCTTTATGGTATCTGAGATCAAGTTCTTTAAGTTCATGCCATCGAAATTCAAGCTGGCATACTTTTGGCCTCAACTGGTAATTATTGTTGGCACAGCGGCTGCTATTCCATTTTTAAAAGCGGCTGCATTGTTGGTGGCATTTGTCCTTTACGTGCTGCTGTCTCTGGTGTACAAGTACCCAACCGAAGAAAAAACTGAATCTCTGACTTAAAATTTATAAAACAATAACAATGAAATTTATTGCACACATTAATGTAATGCCCCTTAAAGAATTGCTTGACCCACAGGGAAAGGCCGTAAACAACAGCTTACATAACCTGGGGCTTACCCAGGTGCAGGATGTTCGTATTGGCAAACACGTCGTTTTGCATATCGATGCTCCAAGTCAGGCCGATGCAGAAAACGCAACTCGTGAAGCTTGTAAAAAATTATTGGCCAATCAGGTAATGGAGTCTTTTGAATTTACCATTACCGAAGGATAGTAATATGATTGTCATTTAAATAAACCAAACAGGTAAGTGTTCGTTTTAAACTCAAAATCAAACACTTACCTTAACTGGGTTTTTAATTTTTACTTTTAATTTTTTACTTTTTCAAGTGTCTTTATTCCTCATTCCATCTCCAATTGGCAACCTCGGCGATATTACCTATCGTGCGGTAGAGGTATTGAAAAATGTTGACTGCATTTTGTGTGAGGA
>CANCOG010000625.1 GCA_947379685.1 Flavipsychrobacter stenotrophus
CTGAATTTATTTACGGTTGCTTACCTGGTTACCACTATTGGCGAGTTATGTCTTTCGCCTATTGGGCTTTCCATCATGACCACCCTTTCCCCTAAACCACTACACGGTGTTATGATGGGAATGTGGTTCCTGGCGAGCGCGTACGGACAATATGCAGCTGGGCTTTTGGGGGCTGGTATGGCCACCGCCAATGAAAAAGCACCGCTGTTGGAGAAATTAAATTCCTACACCGAAGGTTATAAGCACCTTGCTTTATATGCTTTGATAGCTGGAATAGTGCTCATTGCAATTTCTCCTCTGGTGAGGAAACTGATGCACGAAGTGCACTAATTCCGCAAATAGAATTTTAGGTGAACCAGTTGGCTGGCAATAGGACTTGCTTTTCTGAAAAAATAGTTAATTTCCGCTTGTATGCGGGCTGGTGTTCTATTTAAATATAGAATACAGCTTCCTGCATTTGTTATATTTGCCTGACTTAAAAATTGAACAACAAATGAAAAAAACACTGCTTTTATCCTGCTTTATTTTTGTTTCCGCCGGCCTTTCTGCACAGAAGAAAACAGATGCACAGGCAGCGAATCTGAAAGGCGTCGTAAAATCAATGACTACTACAAATTATCGCATGTTTTCAAACCCAGGGAAACCTCCCAGTAAGGTATTGATGAGCAAATTTGTAAACAATTACGATAAACTTGGAAATTGTACCGAGATGATTATTTATGATAATAAGGGAGCAATAGACGCAAAATGTACACCTAAAAAAGACCCAGCAACCAATACTGAATCACTGATTTATTACAAAGGAGGGAAAGTTGACAGAAAATCGGTGAGACAAAGCGATATGGCCGCCCATACAAGCGATTTGAAAGTATACAATGGAACAGGAGCAATTGAGTCTCATTACAAGGAACTCATTAACGATAAAGGTGACCCATTGGAATCGACCCAACTGGACCCCAAGGGCGGTGTTGCCAGAAAGTACCTTTTCGAATACGATGCTAACGGGAACAAAACCATTGTAAAAGCTGTCGCGGCCGATGGATCTGTAGAAACTGTCGATACAAACCGATACAATAGCGATAATGATTTGATAGAATGGGTGATCAATGACGTAAAAGGCCCGAGAAGCAATCATTATATATTCAAATACGAACATTTGGATAAGGGCGGAAACTGGCTCACCAAGAAGCAAATGAGAATTAATGCTGCAGACCCTGACCAGGTAACCGAACGCAAGATCACCTACCACCAATAAGTGCTTTTTTTAGTTTGACTAACTTTTCAAAACTAGTTAGCTAAAATCAGCTGCAATGCTTAGCGTTTTGAAGTAATATTTATAAATCCCCTCTTCTTCCAGATATAAATGGCTCATTGACACATGGAATACCGTAGTTTCCAAGTGGCTTCTTACCAGTTTTAATTACTTTTGCCGAAAATTCACAAAACTTATGTCAATACTGATAGTAGGCACAATGGCCTTCGACGCTTTGGAAACACCTTTTGGAAAGGTGGACCGTATCATTGGGGGCTCAGCTACTTATGCTGCATGGGCGGCTTCAAACTTCACTCAACCTATCAAGCAAGTTTCTATTATTGGTGGTGATTTTCCAAAAGAGGAGATAGCTGCATTGGAAGCCAGAGGTGTTGAATTTGAAGGTGTTGAAGTAATTCCTGACGGAAAAAGCTTCTTCTGGAGCGGCCGTTACCACCTGGATATGAACACCCGTGATTCGCTGATCACAGACCTAAATGTATTGGCGCAGTTCGACCCTAAGATCCCGGAGAGTTACCAGGATTGCGATTACGTAATGTTGGGCAATCTGGTTCCTGCTGTACAGATAAAAGTAATTCAACAGCTGAAAAACAAGCCTAAACTGGTGATCATGGACACCATGAATTTCTGGATGGACATTGCCATGGACGAACTGAAGCAAGTATTGGGCATGGTTGACCTGCTGATGGTGAATGACAGTGAGGCACGCCAGTTAAGCGGTGAATTCTCGTTGGTGAAGGCTGCCAAAAAAATTCAGGCAATGGGCCCTAAATACCTCATCATTAAGAAGGGTGAACACGGCGCATTATTGTTTTATGGCGATAAAATATTCTCGGCCCCTGCATTACCTCTGGAAGATGTATTCGACCCAACTGGCGCAGGAGATACCTTCGCTGGTGGCTTTATAGGGTACCTGGCCAGGACCGATGATATCACCTTTGACAACATGAAGGCAGCTGTTGTGATTGGCTCTGCCATGGCTTCTTTCTGCGTTGAAAAATTTGGCCCGCTAAGGATGCAGGAATTAACCTCTGCCGAAATTGGCGCAAGGGTTGAAGAATTTATAAGCCTGATGCATGTAAATATTGAAACTGCGCTTGCAGTTACCATCTAATAAAACAGGGGAATGGCACACGACGAAAGCGTGTGCCATTCTTTTTTAATTGCGTTAATGAACTGGTCAGAATCAGATTATTGCAGCTGCATAACGGACAGCCATTCAATGATAAATTCAATTATTACCACACACTTAGAAGAAAATTATGAAAATAACTCCGGGAGAAATTAAGACAGCGCAACTACATGCTTACTTGCTAGGCTCTATTGCACCACGCCCTATTTGCTTTGCCAGCACTATTGATAAAGATGGCAATGCCAATCTATCCCCGTTTAGTTTTTTCAACGTATTTGGCAGCAAGCCACCAATACTTATCTTCTCCCCTGCCCGTCGTGTTCGGGACAATTCAATTAAGCACACGCTGGAAAATGTCTATGATACCAATGAAGTGGTGATTAATGTGGTGAATTACAACATTGTGCAACAAATGAGCCTTACCAGCTGCGAATACACCAAGAACACCGATGAATTTGTAAAGGCAGGGTTTACAGCAATACCCTCAGACATGGTGAAGCCCTTCAGGGTTAAAGAATCGCCAGTGCAACTGGAATGCAGGGTAATGCAGGTAATTGAAACAGGTAAGGAAGGCGGTGCTGCAAATCTTATCATTTGTGAAGTACTGTGCATGCATATTGATGACAATGTACTTAACGAAGCTGGACAAATAGACCCAAATAAAATAGACCTCGTTGCCCGTATGGGTGGCGATTATTACTGCAGGGCATCAGGCAGTGCTCTTTTTGAGGTCCCCAAACCAAATATCTCACTGGGTATTGGTGTAGATGCATTACCTGCCGATATAAAAAGTAGCCGGGTTCTTACAGGTAATAACCTAGGCATGCTTGGTAATTGTACAACTATTCCG
>CANCOG010000626.1 GCA_947379685.1 Flavipsychrobacter stenotrophus
GTTAAGGGCGAATTTGAACTGGGCGGAAGGAAGGTTGACCTTAAAAACGTTACTATGCCATTCCTGAACGTTTATGCTACGGAAGATAACATCATTCCTAATGACAGTACCAAGAACATTATGGCGCTGATAGGTTCAAAAGATAAAAAAGATTACCCATTCCCGGGCGGCCATATTGGTGTGTTTGTGGGTGGCAAGTCACAAAAAGAACTGGCTCCTGCAGTTGCCCGCTGGGTAGTTGAAAGGTGCTAAAATTTAATGGCTATATGGCTTGATTGCCGGATGGCTCAATGATTGATATTTTAAGGGTGCGCCGGTGGTGCGCCTTTTTTTGATGACGGGTGGGGTATTGAACGGGCTATTTTCGTAAATATGAACAAAATGTGTCGCTATGGTTGGAGCAGCAATAAAGGACATAAGGAAGCAGGTTAAGAAGAGTATTTACAAGGCCGACGATACCACTGTGAAGATGATTCAAGCTATGCTGGATGTGCGGGAACATGAAGTTGGGGGGGCATGAAGCTGAAATGGAGCGGCGTTTCGAAGAGTTGGAGCAAGGTAAGGGGATTACGCTAACGCTTGACCAGCTTGAAGAACGTGCGAGAAGTGCTTTCAAGAGACGAACTAATTCAGATAAATGAAGGCCCAAAAATATAGCCTTGTATTCCGCGTTCAAGCTGCAATAGAGTAACAATATGAGCTAATAAGAAATCTTTATTCTTTGCCAGTTCACTCACCATTATGATGGTCTACCGCCTTTGGTATGTATTCGAAGGCAGACGCCCTATACTTAAGGAAATGGCAAAACTCAAAAATACTACCCGCAAACATGGCCAATCCTGCATAAACAGGTACATCGCTACCTTGGGGATTTGATGTAGCTATTACTGTTATGCCGCCCACAAATCCACCAAAGCTACACACCATTCCAACGTTCCCTTTATGTTTGCGCTTTCTATAGGTAACCAGGTCTTCGTAGCCAGGGGTGCCAGGTAATATGAATTTCTTTAGGTTCGTGTATGAGCGGGGAAAAACTTCCAGAGTCCCTTTTTTATGTATATAGTTAGTAGTTACCGAGTGTGAGCTTGTGTGCCAGCCGCCTCCCATTGCCACACTGCCGGAAGTGAAGCTGGTTGAGGTAGCCGTAGAAGTTCCCCGATAGGTGCTCAGGTCACCGTCCTTTACTTTTTTTACGAACTCTTTTTTACCTGCTTTCGCATAAGTATAGGTTCCATCGCTATAGAAAATGACTTCTTTTTTCTTATATGGCTTTTCGTCGGCCACAATGTTTTTTCGTTCTTCTTTTACTTTTTGTGCTTCAATCATTTTGCCCCCCTTTAGCTGGACAAATGGTTTCGGCTTTTCCAGTTCTTTTTTGGCGGTTGCCTTCCTGCCAGGTGAGCACGAGCAAATAACAGACAGGAGTATAAATAAGAGTGCAATATTTTTCATTGGTATAGTTTGGCCGCAATACTAATAAATTATTGGCGTTATGTGCATAGCAGAAACCGGTTTTCTGATTTGATAGGATGAGAATAGTTTGTATTTTACTTTTTCTGTTTTTGCCAATGCTTGTACAGGGAGCTTATCCTGTACGGGATTCTGTACGACGTGTAGCGGATTCGGTTAGAATGCTTCAGACTTCTCCCGAGGATACAACGTACAGGCCTTTGAATCACCGGCTGAAATTGCCACCGGCAGATGTTACTCCTGAGGGGATAAGGAAATCACGGGAATTCGGTGCACTTTCATTTGTATCAGCTGTTTTGGGACTGGGAGCCCTTGTGGCTTTTTGTACTGTTTTATCACCTTTCTTACCTGTTGCATGGCTATACATGGGGCTGGATCTTTGTTTCGGAGGCCTTGCCCTTTATTTTGGGTTTACGCACATGCCCAGAGGTAAAAGCAATGGGAGAATTTTGGGGGTCATATTGGGTTTTGTGGAAGCATTGCCGCTCATACTGGTCGTGGAAACAGTTGCGGGGCCGATTGTGCTTATCTACGATGCTATACGAATGAGGCGAAACAGAAAAATTAAGGCTCACAAAGGGCGATAATAATGATGAATAGACAGCGCTAATCAGGTACTCTTTTTTTGATTTTTCATTGTACTTTTATAACTTTAGTAAAATTTTCTATTATGAAGCGCATAAAATTGCTGATTGCTGCAATGGTTTGCCTGCTTTCTTTATCCCTATCAGCCCAGGTTCGTAAAGTAGAAGAGGTTCCATTGGCAAGGCTTTCCAATATTGAGGGGCCTAATGTGATAGTCCAGAATATTCTGGCAAACCCCAGGTTCAATGCTATGGATCCGGTATCTTCGGTAAGTGAGTTTACTATTTCCTTCAATGTAAAAGGTGGAGAATACCTCGGGCCGTACACAATTAAGGGTGACCGCCTTACGGCTCACGAAATTGGAATTATCAGGGGGCTGCCAGTGGGCAGCCGCATATTTGTAGAGCACGTTCAGCTTCAGAGAGGGGTGAATGAGTTAAGTGCAAAGCCCATTCTTTTAAAGGTTGCTGGCTAGAAGAAGATGAGAAATATCTTAATTATTTCAGCCCTCTTTATTTCATTCCTATCAGTTGCGGTTTTCGGACAACAACACCATGTACGCAATTTAACTACGCGACTTGGAACTATAGATACGTTCTGGACTACTTTCGAAAAAGTACTGAAAAACAGGAAATTGCATGTTTTGGAAGACCCAACGGCAGTTATTACAGGTTTTCAAGTAACTATGGTTTCAAAGGGTGCCGAATATGTGGGGCCTTTTTCTTACATAGGTGACAGCTTGAGCGACGAAACAATGAATTATATAAAACATAATGGGTGGTTAGTGGTCGTTATTATTGAACCTGTGAAAGTCCGAGCAAGAGACGGTCAAAATATGTCTGCCACACCTGTAGTTTTAAGAGTCGACTGCTCCGCTTTATACCCACGTTTACAGGAAACAAAGTAGAAAAATCTAACGGGGAGTAGTTATTGTTCGCGGGAAATCTTATTTTTATAACTTAATTGACTATAATCTATGAAACAACTACGTTTAATTTTTGCAGCGCTGGTCTGCATGTTTTCATTTTCTGCCATGGCGCAGGATATGCCTGCCGTGCGGCTGGCCAACCTTGAAGGCCCTACGGCAACAGTGGAACAAATATTAAAGCACCCGAAATTTAATGTGCTGGACCCTATTTCTGTAGTAACTGAGTTTTCGATTTCAGTTGCTATCAAG
>CANCOG010000627.1 GCA_947379685.1 Flavipsychrobacter stenotrophus
TGGAGCGAGTTGGACAGCATCACACTGCACACCACCAAGAAGGTATCAGGAAAAAGTAAAAGCAAAGAAAGATATTGGAAGGCCATAATGATCAATTTCAAAAATGAAAAAGCCATTTATCTTTTCGACAACATGTATTCAAATATAGAAGAGATAAGAACGTTTTTACGGGACCATGTTATGAATACACATAATGCATAGTGATTGATTTATCTGGCCTACTATGGGTGCTGCTATGAATGTGTATTAAATTAAGTGTAGCCTCAAAAACCCATGGCAAAGCAGTCTTAAGACAATGGTAAGTTTATTACTACCAAGCCGCCTTCCACACTTTAAACTGAGCAGGACTAATCCAGTATCGTGCAAAATTACCTTCGTGTAAATTCATCAACTCAGTTTCCACAACCTCAATAAATTTCGGTCTATCATTTTGAGAAATTTGCCATGCAACCATGTCTCAACTTTTGCTTCAGTCAACTAACCAGCATCTCCTACTTTAATCCGTTTGACTTTGGCGAACCAAAGTGATCTTGTCGTCTGTGGCCGATGTAATTTTATATGTATACACTCCTCTTCTTTCTGCTTTTGGATCAGAAACATTTATATTTAAAATATCAGAAAACAATACATAATAATTAAGACTATTGGAAATATCTTTCCCGCATTCCAGAAAGTCATTGATTTCCAACTTGCCGTCAAAGTGAAAGACATAGCGAGGGGTAACTACTTTATTATTAAACTTACTAAAAGCTATTTCACGACTGCCAAGCTTTTGGTTAAGAAACCAGTAACCTTCAGTGATCTTTGTAAGAAACTCACCGCTAGCGATTGATACGAGGTTACCGAGGCTATCGAAATGCTTCCATTTCCCACTCGTATAATCTGCAAATATCCTCAGTCTGGAATTTGGATAATACCATCTCCACTCCCCTATTCTTTCCCCTGCTTTGTAATTGCCTTCATAAACTTTTGCCTTGTTAGGATAATGTTCAATCCAAAAGCCGCTCTTTAAAGGGATATTCGTAATTTTTACGTCATTAAAAAATATGTCAGTTATATGTGGATCAATCCACCTAAGGCATGTGTCCCTTTGCTCTCTCTGGGGATAACACCATTCCGATATTGATTCACAATCCTTGCTGTTCGAATATGCCCTTTCATTAATTAACATCCCCCGTCTATACTCCGATTCACTGGCCCCCATACCGCCTGGCAAAAGGAATATGTCAGGCCCCTCCTTCAATCCATTAAAATAGTTTGTTGTAGCTAAACCATAACTACTATCTACATCCACTCCATTTCCATTACAAACCATTTGGACTCCATTCTTATTCCACGAAGATTTAATAAACATTTGTCCGTCCCTGAATAGATACTCTTTTTCTATTTTGTTGCTGGACGTGTCTTTCGCAGAACTATTGCCTGTGAAATAATAAGTCCAAATACTATCTCTAAATCCATTTTTATAAAAACCTGTGTAATTTCTAGCGCCATTTGCCCAGTTCACTTCAGAAAAGCCGTTTAAAACGTCGTCCTTGAATGCCAATTTGTAAGCAATTGTCCCATTCGCATTATAATGCACTTCAACACCATTTTTCTTTCCATCTCGCCAATTCACCACAGCATACTTCTGTCGGCTATGCGCAAAATATCTGTTTTCAATCCCTTCTTTCTTACCATTATTAAAAGACACCTCTATGTTTATAAATTCCTTTGCCCCCTCGTGCGATCGATAATATCCATCCTTCAACTTACTTTTAAATAACCATTCTCCCTGAGCTCTGTACATTTCTCGCTTGTTCCCCTCCCTTACCCAAATTGTATCCTGACAAAAAGACAGGGTAGAGGCCAAAATTAAGATGACGAAAAAAATAAAAAGGCTTTTGATAGTCATTAAAATTATTTTTATGAAAAACGTTTCCGAAATTACACCCCTACTCTTCCATTAATTCCCTGATCACCACCGAAGCCAGTGTCGCGCCAAAAGTGGCAGGCAGGTAGGACATAGTACCGTAAGCTGACTTCTTGAAGTTAGAGCCGTCGGTGAGCATCAGTGATTCTTTGTTATTTTCTTCCGGCGAAAAAACAACTTTAATGCCCTTATATATTCCTTCCCCTTTAAGCTGCTTGCGCACCTGCTGGGCAAACGGGCAATTATATGTCTTTGAAATATCTGCAACCTTTAATTGTGTTGGGTCAACTTTGCCTCCGGCCCCCATGGAGCATACCAAGCGCAGCCCCTTTGTATAAGCAGCTCTAATGAATGTGAGTTTGGGTGTAATGCTATCAATGGCATCTACTACATAGTCATAATTCACCGCCAGTAATGCCTCTACCTTTTCAGGCATAATGAATTCCTTCACTACATGCAGTTTGAGTTCCGGATTAATTTCCATCAGGCGCGCTCCCATTATATCGGCCTTACTTTGGCCGTGAGTAGTAGCCAAAGCAGGTAACTGTCTGTTTCGATTACTAGGGTCTACTAAATCTCCATCCACTATGGTCAGCTCCCCTATCCCGGACCGGCACAGAAACTCAGCGACAAACGAACCAACGCCGCCCATACCCACAACAAGCACATGGGAGTCCATCAATCTGTTCAATCTATCCTTACCTATCAGCAACTCAGTCCGTGAAAGCCACTTTGTATCAGTCATCATGCTTAAAAACCCGTTTAAAATTTTCCTGAACCTGCAAAATAAGAACATCGAGCTCAGTATTCCGAATTTCAGAAGCCTTACCGTAGACTTCTTCTATTGATATTGACGCAGCATCTGTTTCCAGAAAAAAACGGTCAGCAGGCAATGTTTTCAACACAGAGGCCGCAGGAGACGAAAAATTCAAAATTGCCCTGCCAAATGAAAGATAATATCCCTCATCCAGTACTCGCCGGGCAATATCTACCCTTTTATTATAGCCATGAAAAATAACAGGAACGTCAATTTGTTCCGCTTTGAGCAATTGTAATACCTCGTCAAATGCCTTTACACAATGAATGATCAATGGCTTCCTAAGCCTCTTTGCAAGGGTAATATGCTTCAAAAACACTTCTGACTGTTGTTCCAAGGGCGTGGTCGAAAAACGATCCAGTCCGCATTCACCTATTGCACGCACTCGCGGGTCAGTTGCAATTTGTTCAACAATAATCATGTTCTCGTTGCAACCGTCCAGATAGCACGGATGTAACCCAACGCTGTACATACCAGTAGACGAGTGGAGCTGAAAT
>CANCOG010000628.1 GCA_947379685.1 Flavipsychrobacter stenotrophus
AAGGTTGGGTCAGCAAGATAATTCCGGCCAAAATTGATGAATAACAATAAATATAATGATGACCGCCATCAGATTATGAAAAGAGATCTATCAGCCAGCACAGTGCTGACTTGAGCTAATAATCATATCGAATCCAGAACAATAGTACAAGCAAGTAATTCATGTGATGAGTTCGATTTGCTACAAAATTGAAACAAATTATTTTATATCTTTACTAAAAAAATGGGATATTCTGTTGTTTCAGGAAACATCCTTCAGCATTTACTGATTCTAATTTGTTCAATTATTGATTCCCATCATGAATCGGTCCATTAACATGGGATACTTTTGTCGACAAGAGGAAAAATAAAACTCTGTTCATGGCATCGGAAAAAAATACTGAAAATGTCTTTTCAAAATCGCTGGACGAGTTTTTTCTGGAGATGGCCGAATTGGCCACTTTTTGCGTAAACGTTTTTCGATATGGATTTAAGCCACCATATGAATTCCGTGAGATCCGTAACCAATGCTACGAGGTTGGTATAAGATCATTTGGCCTGGTAAGCCTTACCGGATTTATATTGGGTATGGTACTTGTAATGCAGTCCCGGCCTACAATGGTGGAGTTTGGTGCCGGGGCATATCTGCCCGCAATGTCGTCACTATCCATAATCAGGGAAATAGGCCCGCTGATCACAGCACTCATTTGCGCCGGGAAAATAGGTTCGGGTATTAGTGCTGAATTGGGATCTATGAAAGTTACAGAGCAGATTGATGCAATGGAGGTATCAGGTACCAACCCTTTCCGATATCTGGTAGCGACGCGTATACTTGCCACTACACTTATGATACCGATACTCACAGTATATGCCGATTTTGTTTCACTTATTGGCGCACTGGTAGGATCAAATATTAAAGATGACATCAGCATATTGTTTTTTTTCAACAGGGTCTTTGAATCACTTCATTTTACTGATATGATACCATCATTTACCAAAACGTTCTTTTTTGGCTTTACTATTGGTCTCGTTGGCTGCACGAAGGGCTATAATTCCAAAAAGGGTACTGAAGGAGTGGGTAAGGCGGCAAATAGTTCGGTAGTAGTGGCAATGGTAGGTGTTATCATTATCGATATGGTAGTTACACAAATCACTTCAATGCTCGGATACTTATAAGATGGCGAATGCACAACAAAATATCATCCGGGGTTTAGAACCAGCTATTGAGATCGCGCATCTCAGAAAAGCATTTGGCAGTAATGTTGTGCTTCGGGATTTTACATTAAATGTAAATAAAGGGGAAACTGTCGTGGTAATGGGCAGGTCTGGAATAGGGAAAACAATACTTATCAAATGTATCATCGGGCTTATTAAGCCTGACGGAGGTACCCTACGGGTATTTGGTAAAGATATTTCCAAGCTTGGCCACCAGGAATTGGACGACCTGCGCATGAGGATTGGATTTGTTTTTCAAAGCAGCGCGTTGTATGACTCCATGACGGTAAGGGAGAATCTCGAATTCCCGCTACGCAGGAACAGGGCAAAAAAGATCAGTGGCAACATTGAAGAACTAGTAAGGGAAGCGCTGAAGAATGTAGGACTTGAGCACGCAATCGACCTGATGCCATTAGAGCTTTCAGGCGGTATGCGCAAACGTATAGGTATTGCAAGGGGACTGATCATGAAACCGGAAATAGTGCTGTTTGATGAACCTACAACCGGCCTCGACCCCATTACATCGGAGGAGATTACAAACCTAATATTAGAATTACAAAAGAAATACAAGACGACCTCAGTAATAATAACCCATGATATTGACCTGGCCAGAGAGGCAGCAAACCGTGTGGTTTTCCTGATGGATGGAATCGCATATCTCCAGGGCACTTACGAGCAAGTGATGGCTAGCGAAGACCCGGTGATCAAACATTTTTTTAACAGACAATCTATTGCGCATGGACAAAACACTTAGAAAAAATATCTTACTTGGCTTTTTTGTAATCATCGGCATTGTCATTTTTGTAGTGGCAATTTTTCTGGTGGGCGCGAAAAACGAAATGTTCCAGAAAACATTTCCTGTCACAGCCAACTTTGCGAATACCAATGGGCTGAAAGTGGGCTGCATAGTCCGCTATAATGGCGTAAAAGTGGGCATCGTAAAATCGGTAACTTTGATAAATGACACCCTGGTTAGGGTCGATATGCAGATTGAAGAAAAAAACAGAAAATTCATCCTGAAATCGGCGATTGCTTCAATCGCATCCGATGGGCTGATGGGTGATAAATTGATCAATCTTACCACCGGTGCGGAAGGCGGCCCTCAGGTGAACAACAATGATATGTTACGCGTGCACAACCCGCTTGTTACAGATCAGGTGATGCAAACACTCAGCCAGTCGAACGACAATATAAAGACGATCACTGAAAATTTAAAAACATTAACGTCGGATATCAATTCAAAAAACGGACCGGTTCAGTTGTTGTACAAAGATTCTACGATGGCAAGGAGCCTGAAGCAATCTTTCAGCAATCTTGATGAAATTACTACCAGAGTGCTTGCAGTCAGCAATTCGTTACAGCAGGTTACCGAACAAGTGCAGCATGGAAATGGCTCCCTCTCAAAGATACTTAGTGATACAGCTCTTGCTCAAAACCTTACCCATACGATGGATAAGCTTAAAGAAACCTCTGAAGAGCTCAACAAAGCTTCGGCCAGCCTTGCACAAACCGTACAAAAAGCAAACTCAGGAAAAGGTGCCATCAATATGCTGCTTACTGATACTACACTTTCTGAGAATGTCCAACAAAGTATGGTGAATATTAAGAACGCATCGAAGGGTCTGAATGAAAACATGGAGGCTTTGAAACACAATTTCTTAACCAGGGGTTACTTCAGGAAACAAGCGAGGAAAAAGAAGGCAAATCAGCAATAACAGGCAGAATGTAAAAACCGGAATTACACTCTCACCCCTATCACCAACACATCATCCACTTGTTCATTGCTCCCCTTCCATTTGTCAAAATGGTCTATCAGGAACAGCTCCTGTGCATGCATGTCAAGTTCTTGTATGGATGAGAGAATTTCCTTGAATTTAGCGGTCATCATTTTCTTGCCAAACGCTCCACCAAACTGATCGGCATATCCATCAGTAAAAATGTAAATGGTATCTCCCGGCTCCAGCTGCATTTTATAATTGGTAAAAGACCTGTCCCTGGCCATTTGCAGTCCACCTATCGGGAACTTATC
>CANCOG010000629.1 GCA_947379685.1 Flavipsychrobacter stenotrophus
AGTTTAATAGCATTTATACAACGCAACTTTGACTGTAATATTTTAAAAAAATCAAAAAAAGAATTCGCGTTCTGCCTTCTTTATATATTTTTGTTGACACGTGGCGACTATGGGAGTTCCGTGGAGCGGATATACCCGCCAGCTTAATGACTATAAATTTAAAGAACATGATCAGGACTTGTATCGCATTTTGTTTGGCTATGGCTGCTTTCAGCGGCCTGCAGGCACAAACACTCCGCATCAGGAGTAATAGTTTAGAAAATCTCCATATCGCTGCGGTAGGCGTTGATAAAGATGGCCACTATACCACCAAAACTTACTATGACCTCAACCAGGACCAATGGAAAGTTGTAAGCCTGTATGAAGCTAAATACGGCTATGACAAATATGACAATAAGGAAATGCAGCACGAAGGTCTTGACGCCACAGCAAAATGGCAGAAACTGATTATATACGATGCCAGCAATACCGTTTGCGATGTGCTGGACCTCACCAAAACCGATAAACGCGCATCGCTCGGCCATGCACACATTTGGGCCAAAGTAAAACAGTCCTGGGATCGCAACTACCTGATTCCCGATGTTACTTTGAATGATGATTAACTAAAAAGAGCTAAAGATATTAATTGCAACCCCGGACTTAGGTTCGGGGTTTGTTTTGGATTGGAGAACAATGCGCTACCATAAAACATATTCAATTTCAAATTTATCGACATGCTCCCTTGCTTAGTCAATTGATACTATAAATTTTTTAGAATATAATTCACGAAATAACCTAACAGTGGAGTCGGTTCGTAGCTACTTCCAAGGTAACCCATATATGAACCAGTTCGTTCTTTTATTAACCCTGTTTTTTCAAGTCTTGGCAAGATAAATTCAAGCTCATCTTGAGTATACATAGGATAATTAGCGGAAAACCAAACTGGATCTCGACTCATTACCCCACTATTATCGCCTTTTGGTGGGTTTGTTTTCCATTCGGTTTTTACAGAATAAAGTAGGAATGCAACCTCTAACTCTCGTTCACTTAGTTCGTCGATTATCTTTATATATAATTCAGGATCGTGAATAGTTGCTTTTCCGGTATAAGCCCCTCGTAGAACTTTTGCTAGTAGCTCCAATTTTTGCCGTTGCCTGGTTTTAGCGCCTGAGGCCAAGGTTTTAATGACGAGATCATACCCTTCTTCCGTCTGCAAAAAAGTATTATCCATGACGGCCTCTTTTACTTCATCTAATTCCTTGTGAAGCTGTAGGATTAAATAGTCTAAGCGCTCTTCTACAAATTTTTGACCTGACATAGAAAGGGTCAGATCCAAATAAGTTCCAACCAAAGGTATTGCCGAAACAGCCGCTCTTAATGAGCTTAACTCTCCATAAAATGTACTGAGTAGTTTTCTTTTCGTTTCTCGATCTTCCATGTATAATATTTAATAGCGAATGTAGTGTATATCTACAAAAACAAGTTTAGTTCAATTCATTTCCTCATCATACCAATAGGTACAAACGGCAGCAAGGCGTTGAATATAACACAAATGGGATATTGTAGACAGATACAGTTTAACTGAGATAGACTCCAAAACTGACATCAACTAGGCTGAAAAGCGATGATCTCCAGGCAATTTTTGTAGATTTGACAACTTTTCAAAAAGTTGTCAAATCTAACCAAGGCATGCCAAACACAAATAAAGCCACCCTTTAGGCAGCTTTATTTGTGTAAAAATATACAATAAAAATTTAATATTATAGATGTATCGCCTCGCCCAGCGCCACTTCTACGGCATCCTTGATGCTCTCGCTCATGGTTGGGTGCGGGTGAATGCTGTCTAGTACTTCGTGCCAGGTTGTTTCCAGCTTGCGTGCAACGACGGTTTCGGCAATACTTTCAGTTACACCGGCACCAATCATATGGGTACCCAGCCACTCGCCGTACTTGGCATCGAAAATTACCTTTACAAAACCTTCAGTAGCACCTGAAGCACTTGCCTTGCCCGATGCAGAGAATGGGAATTTACCCACCTTCACTTCGTAACCGGCATCTTTAGCCTGCTTTTCTGTCATACCAACGCTGGCAATTTCAGGGGTGCAATAAGTACAACCCGGAACGTTTCCGTAATCCAAAGGCTCAGGCAGGTGTTTGTACTTGCCCTCACCAAAAGCAATGGCTTCCACACAAATAACAGCACCCTTCGATGCCACGTGTGCCAATGCCTGACCTGGGGTAATATCACCGATAGCGTAAACGCCATCAACGTTAGTTTTGAAATATTTATCAACCAGTACCTTGCCCCTGTCGGTTTTAACGCCGGCAGCTTCAAGACCAATGTTTTCAATGTTGGCAGCAATACCTACCGCGCTCAGCACGATATCAGCTTCGAGTACAACCTCACCCTTCTCTGTTTTAACAGTCGCCTTTACGCCATCGCCCGATGTATCGAGTTTTTCAACTGAAGAATTGGTCATGATGGTCATGCCCCTTTTGCGGAAGCACCTTTCGAGTTCTTTAGAGATATCCTCATCTTCAACCGGAACTATACGTGGCATGAACTCAACGATAGTCACCTTAGTGCCCAGCGTGCTGTAGAAGTAAGCGAACTCCACCCCTATTGCGCCAGAACCCACAACGATCATTGTTTTTGGCTGCTGTGGCAAAACCATTGCCTCGCGGTAACCAATTACCTTCTTGCCATCAACTGGCAGGTTAGGTAATACACGACTGCGCGCACCAGTAGCCAGAATTACATGCTTTGCCAGGTGAGTGGTAACGGCACCATCGGCACCGGTTACTTCCACTTCTTTCTTAGCATTCAGCTTGCCCATGCCCATGATCACATCGATCTTGTTCTTCTTCATGAGGAACTGCACGCCCTTGCTCATTTTATCAGCCACACCACGGCTGCGTTTTACCACAGCACCGAAGTCAGCTTTAAAATCTTTTGCTTCTATACCATAGTCAGCCGCATGAGAGAAAGCCTCAAATACGCTGGCGCTTTTTAATAATGCCTTGGTAGGTATGCAACCCCAGTTGAGGCAAATGCCCCCCAGGCTTTCTTTTTCAACTATTGCTACCTTAAAACCTAATTGTGTTGCACGGATCGCAGCTACATATCCGCCCGGTCCGCTGCCTATTACGATGATATCGTATGCCATAAAAGGAAGTGATTTATTGTGCTGCGCAAATGTAGTAAAACTTTAGAATGGCACCACCGGTTTTCTAAGCACA
>CANCOG010000630.1 GCA_947379685.1 Flavipsychrobacter stenotrophus
GTGTACAAGATTGCATTTTTTTGATGTGCAACCCGGGTTGCATTTGTGTCCCTTACCGGTAGGGGCAGCAGTACTCTTTTCTTGAGCTACTACCGATGTACCCACTGCGGTTGCCATAACCAGGGTCATCAATACAATTTTTATCGTCCTCATATTATTTTGATTGAATTCTGACACAATTTATACAGAAAATTGTTCTAAGGAAAATTATTTTACCATCGTTCTTAACTCGCCAGTACCCTTATCATATCCAGCAGGTCCGGTGAAATAGGAGTTGTTCCCTTAATTACTTTATTGAACGGCGTATAAACAATATCGCCATTTATTTGTCCTGCCATTACCTGGGTGTTACCGTCACGGAGTGCTGTAACAGCAGCATAGCCGAGCCGGCTGGCCAATACTCTGTCGGCATAACTGGGTGATCCTCCCCGTTGTATATGCCCCAGTACGCAGGTTCTCACATCCAGTTTTGGGAACCTTGCTATTACACTTTTTGCCACATCTGCCGAACCCCCAAAATCGTCACCTTCTGCCACCACAAGTATGTGCACGGTTTTTTTGCGCCGTTCGTCGCGGTCTATTCTATTCAGCACATCATCTATGTCAGTTACCGTCTCCGGAATTAATATGTCTTCTGCTCCGCATGCAACGCCGCTGTTTAATGCTATGTAGCCAGCATCGCGGCCCATTACTTCAACAATGAACAACCGGTCATGAGCTTCAGCTGTATCCCTTATTTTATCTATGGCCTCGACAGCGGTATTCACTGCTGTGTCAAACCCAATAGTGAAATCGGTACCCGAAAGGTCCTTATCAATAGTTCCCGGCAGTCCAACAGCAGGAATTGTATATCGTTCAAAGAAGTTGACAGCGCCCCTGAAGGTGCCGTCGCCACCTATCAGCACGAGGCCCTCAATGCCATGTAGTTGCAACGAAGCATAAGCCTTAGCCATGCCTTCTTCGGTCATGAACTCCTTACTGCGGGCAGTTTTCAGAATAGTGCCACCCCGTTGAATAATGTTCGATACATCGGTGGTTTTCATCAGCGATATGTCGCCCTCAATCATTCCCTGATAACCCCGGTGTATGCCGTAGACTTTCATGCCGTAAGATATTCCTGTACGAACCACAGCCCTGATCGCAGCATTCATGCCCGGGCTGTCTCCACCCGATGTTAGTATTCCTATCTTATTTAAGCCCATAGTTAGCAGGTTTGAGATAGCCGGTAACGAATCAGCGTAAAATTTTTAGCTGAAATTCAAATCGACCATGTAAATTTATCCAATCATTATGTGGATTAAAAAACTATTCCTCTGTTTTACCTTAATTTTCTGTAAAGTTATTTGTCAGGGTCAGGAGACTGGATTGTCCCCCGAATTGAAGCAAATGTATCGGAATGTGGAGCAGTACAGGCAACTAGGGAATTATAAAGATGCCATTATTACCTTAAAGCAGCTTTTGGTCCTTGCACCTGGACACAATACGCTCATTACCGAATTGGGGAATTTATACTACGTTTCAGGGGAATACAGCCTTGCCGCGGAAACCCTGGAACCATTAATGAAGGAGCCTCACTCGTCAGACACAGTATTTCAGTTACTGGCAGCCAGCCAGATGGTTCAAAAGGAATTTAAAAAGGCCAACAATACATTGAACAAGGGGCAAGCTGGTTTCCCGTC
Organism: Flavipsychrobacter stenotrophus; assembly: GCA_947379685.1. Taxonomy (GTDB): domain Bacteria; phylum Bacteroidota; class Bacteroidia; order Chitinophagales; family Chitinophagaceae; genus Flavipsychrobacter; species Flavipsychrobacter stenotropha_B. The sequence continues at coordinate 1,680 of CANCOG010000630.1, forward strand.
ATCCTGTATGTTATTCTATCGGAGGGGGCAACTGTGTATGCTGCAGCAAGATAACGATGCCGCAATCCAGGCCTGGCAGGCAGGAATACAAGCCTGTCCCGGCGAACCGCTGAATTACCTTGAGGCGGCCAGGGCATACCTGAATACCGACAACAAAATAGAAGGACTGATGCTCGGAGAGGCCTACCTGGCCATGCGTAGCGACACTGCTGGAAACGAAAGCGTCAAGAAAATGATTTTTGAAGGTTGGAAGAGTTACTTTGCTACTTTGGCTGATAAGAAACCAGGTAAAAACACAGGCAAGGGCTCAGCACAAATTATTGACGACTATTATCGCATGCTGACTCCTGTTGTAAGCGATGGCATTACAACTGAAAACCTGACTATGGTACGCACCCGTTTGCTCATGGAATGGGTCGCCAATCAACCCCGCCCGGGCAGGGGTGATTTATTTGAATACCAGGATGACCTGATTCGCAATGGCCGCTTTGACATGTACAATGAATGGCTGTTCGGCAAGGCAGAACATGAAGGTCAATACAACGCCTGGCTAAAATTTCACGACTACGAAATGGAGCAGTTTTTGAAATGGCGCTCCGCCAACCCATTCAAACCAGTACCGTTTGGTAAGTAAAAACTACCGTACCTCTGCTGTTAGATTTTTTCAAGGTTTACCAGTATGCGGCCCTCGGTGGTTAAGTATAAAAAAGAAAAACGTTAAAAATAAAAGCCTGTGAGAATAAAGGCGGCAAATAATCTACTTTTGCGTTTCGCACTTATTTTTTTGCACTTTTTACTAATATGACTTTCATCAAAATAAATACCATGCAAAAGGCGGTCAGGTTGATCATGCTTTTGGCGTTGATGCTTTCCGGTTATGCCACCTTTGCGCAGGAAAGTGCTGATAAAATAATTGTTGTAGTGGGCAGAAACCGCATCATCCTGCAATCTGACCTCTACAGGCAAATTGCAGAAGCGCGCCAGCAGGATCCTAATTTTGCTGATACCTGTACGCTCTTGTCGCAAATGATCAAGCAGAAAATGTTGCTGGAGCAGGCAGAGCGGGACAGTATCACAGTAACCGACGAAGATGTTGAAGGCCAGCTCGATAATCGTCTGCGCTATTTTACACAGCTGTATGGGTCAAAGGAAAAATTGGAGCAGGTAGTAGGTAAAACTATTTACCAGATAAAGGAAGAATTCAGAGATCAGATCCGTGAGGAACTGCTGGCTCAGAAAATGTCGGGACAGATACTGGAAAACCTGAAAATCACGCCTGCCGAAGTATCAGATTTTTATAAGAAAATTCCAGTTGATAGTTTACCTTTTTTTCCAGCAACCGTTGAAGTTGGGCAGATTGTAATAAACCCGCCGGTAAGTCTGGAGCTTGACGAATATGCACATAAAAAACTGGAAGACATCCGTAAGAAAGTTGTTGATGGCACCCAATCATTTGAAGTTGCTGCAGGCATCTATACCGACGACCCCGGCAGCCGCGACAATGGTGGCCGTTACGACGGAGTAACCCGCAATGG
>CANCOG010000631.1 GCA_947379685.1 Flavipsychrobacter stenotrophus
TTCTACTCCATTATTTATCTGGCCCAAATGTTCTATCGCCAGGTATTTATATGGAATATTATCGGTTATCCTGGCCACCATTCCACAACCCCTTCCGTCAAGGAAAATTGCCCTGCTGCCCTTCGTCCAGTCAGTTTCAACACTCGAACCTTCACCAAATGGCTCAGTCCAGACCGGATAGGTTTTTTCTCCCCATAAGACTTCCCAAACCCGTTCCTTTGGAGCATTGATGGTTGCTTTAAATTCAAATCTTTCCATGCCAATTATGTTTCTAAAACGTTGTAAAAATACATCTGCTCGTTAGAAAATTAAGGGTTCAAGAACGACAAAATAGGTGGTGCTTTGCGACTAAGGAACATCAAGTTTTGAACAATTACACTGTTACAGTATTTCTAAAACCGTTAGCCTTAAAGTAAACTGGAATCATCGGGAAGTGCATATACCGTTGCCTGCATAGCTTCCCCAACAATAAAGAAACTACCGGTTATTAGTAGCGCATCCCGCTCATCCATTGCATTAAGCGCAGCCTTAACTGCATTAGCGACCGAAGGATAAGTCTCTCCGTTAAACCCTGCGGCGCTGGCCATTTCCTGCAATTCCTTTGCTGGAAGTGCCCGCTCAATTTTAGCATTGCAAAAATAATAGGTTGCATCGGCAGGAAAGTAGCTCAGCGCCTCTGCAACATCTTTATCTTTTACAAAACCTACAACGATATGTTTCCGGTCCGCCTGAACAAGTGCCCATTGTGCCAATACTTCTGTAAGCCCTGCTGCATTATGTGCCACATCGCAAATAACAGTTGGATTTTCGCGAATCCAGTCCCATCTGCCCATAAGCCCGGTACTTTCTTTTACAGAAGCAAGTGCGGCGAGGGTATTTTCCATCGGCAGTTTAAAGCCCTGGTAGGACAGAAGTTCAATTGCAGTAAGAACAGTCTTAATATTATGCTGCTGGTAATTACCCGTCAGGTCGGTGTGTAACTCATGCATGGCCATCTTTGTCTTATCGACAGCCTTATAGTATTGATAGTGCGCATCTTGCTTTACACGCACCAATCCCCATAAACTATCGGCATAATACAAGGGGCTGTTTAGGTTTACAGAACGTTCAAAAAATATCCGTTCCGTTTCATCATGCTGCTCCCCTATCACAACCGGTACTCCTGGCTTAATTATCCCCGCCTTCTCCGAAGCTATCTCTGCGAGAGTATTACCAAGTAGATCTTTATGGTCATAACTGATATTGGTAATGACCGATAATAATGGAGTGATCACATTGGTGCTATCGAGCCTGCCGCCAAGCCCGGTTTCAATTATGGCAATATCCACTTTTGCCTCGGCGAACAAATGAAATGCCATGGCAACTGTTATCTCAAAGAAGGAAGGGTTTACTTCTTCTATCAGTGGCTTGTAACGATTAACAAAGTCAACGACCCACATTTCATCGACAGGAGTTCCATTTATTCTTATCCTTTCCCTGAAGTCAACCAGGTGGGGCGAAGTATACAATCCGGTGGTATAACCAGCCTGTTGAAAAACAGCAGCAATAGCGTGGCTTGTGCTGCCCTTACCATTAGTGCCTGCTATATGTACCGATTTGAATTTATGTTGAGGGTCGCCTAGGGCAGCGCACATTTTCAATGTGTTGGTCAGGTCTGGCTTGAGCGCAGCCTTTCCAATTCTGGAAAACATGGGCAGCCGCTCATACAGGTATTTGATTGTTTCTTCGTACTCTGGAAATAAGACCATAAGTGAGATCAGCGTGTTTTAAATACTATCGTAACATCGCCAAATTGCTGCGGATCGGAACCAGCGCTCTTACTGAACCGTGCCTTACTCAGCTTTTCCAAAGCGATCTTCGTAAGTTCTTTATTCGATGAACTTTTTACATATTTATCAACAATATTGCCGTCACGGTCAACTGTTACATGTACTACCACGGTCCCACCTTCTCTAAATTCAGCCTCAAGTCGCTTAGGACTGATTTCCCGCCCCGTTAATGTATGACCTATTCCTCCGGTACCAGCTGCCCCCGTATAATTCGGCGCTCCGGGAGTACCACCCGGCACACCCCTATCGCCGGGCCCGTTTGTGTTGCCTTCACTTGTACCCGCTACATTTTGTTGTGCGCCATTGCCGCCCTTTCCGGTGCCGCCCTGGTAAACATACTTAGGTACTTCTTTTACAGCATGAGGCTTGTCCTTTCCAGGCGTTTCGCTTGGTGTTATATTCTTTGCTTTATCAGGGTTGTTAACGTCCGGAGCATTTGGATCGGCAGACTGCAACATATTTTTGGGCAGTTCCGATTTTTCAGGCGGAGTATTAAAGACAACCGAAGCTGTATAGTTTGAAGGATCTCCCTTGTGCTGTGGCTGGTTGGTTCCACTTCCGTCATCACTGGTTCCCAAGTTTACCTCTAACCCTGTACCCGGATCGGGAGCAGTCACCACAGGAATAGAATACTGGAACAAAAAGAACAACAGCAACAATAGCAGATGTACACCCACGGTCCAGGAGAGTGCCTTTACATTAACAACCGGCGGCTGTTGCGTCGCTGCGAGCATGGGCGGTAAAACTTTGACTAAAATTACAAATATTGCTGTTCATTTTTAAAACGCTGAAAGGATTTTAAATATTGCGTAGCCTTATTTAACATTTTTTATGGCAGACTTCTTGGATATACTCAATGTATCTGCGACATAAAGAAGATTTTTTTGTAAGAATAGGCTACGATACTTTGAGGAGCGATCATAAAAAATGGCATAGAATTTGCTCTGCAGACCTGTAATTACCCCAATAAATACCCCTTAGCAAACATAATATTGGAGATTACTACCCGTTAACTTTACATAAACCAGGGACATTTAACCTATCCACAAAACCTCCAAATGAAAACATCAAAAAATTTTCTCGCGGTAGCAATCATCGTTCTAACAACCGCGGCCCTATCCTGCAACAAAAAAAGCGATTCAAGCAATACCGGTACAGGGGCATACTTTCCAAAGGTAAGGACCATCATTCAAAACAACTGTGCGTCGTGCCATTTGTCAACAGGCACTTGGGCTGGCCGACCAACTGCCCTCGATAATGACTCTGAAATTGTTGCCGCAGCGGCCTCAATAAAAGCCGCGGTTGCTGACCCTGCCACCCCGTTAAACCGTCGCATGCCTGAAGGCAGTTCGCTTTCTACCGCAGATGTGAACACTATAG
>CANCOG010000632.1 GCA_947379685.1 Flavipsychrobacter stenotrophus
TCACTTATTAGTTCTATGGTGCCTGCGTCCTGCCTAATGATAGTTGCACCTAACTGTTGAATTACAGCTAACGCAGCCAATTCATCGCTCGAATGGCCTGCATTATGAATAACTGATCTTCCCTTTTGAAGTAACGCCGAGGCATATGCCCGCTGCGTCATACTTTTTGATGGCGGTGCAATAACTGTACCGTTAATAAACCCTGATTGTACTATTGCGCGCATAGCATTAATGTTTTTTCAATTATGCTAAATGGTAATGGTTGAACTGAAGCATGCCCTATCTGATTTAATATGATAAAGTCGATCTCGTTATTATTGCGCTTTTTATCCATTTTCAGTAGTTCCATAGCCTTAGGCACATCAAATGGATAGCTTACAGGCAAATCATATTGTTGTAACGTCTTTTTTAGATGAACGGTTGCATCACTTGTCAACCCTGCTACATTTTCAGACAGTGTTGCGGCAATCACCATGCCTATTGCCACGGCTTGTCCGTGTGGTATATTGTATAGATTTTCGATAGCATGGGCTGAAGTGTGTCCAAAGTTAAGTAATTTTCTTATGCCGGATTCCCGCTCATCTTCAATCACCGTTTGGTTTTTCCAGGCCACGCATCTGGAGATCAGCAAACCAAGTAGGGCGCTATTTTGTTGATAATCAGATCTATTATGATAAGCTAATTCATCGAATAATTCACTGTCAAAGATGCACGCATACTTAATTACTTCAGCAAATCCGTTGGCCCATTCTACCTGAGGCAATGAGTTTAAAAAGTCAGTATCAAAAAGGAGGAAATCTGGCTGTAAAAAAGTACCAAGCACATTTTTATGCAGTCCAAGGTTTACACCGTTCTTCCCTCCAATGGCAGCGTCAACCATACCCAGCAAGGTAGTAGGGATGAAGCCAAATGTAATACCACGCATATACATTGACGCAACTAATCCGGTAATATCAGTAACAACTCCTCCGCCAACTCCAATTAGCAAAGATTTGCGAGTGGTATTTAACTTTATTAATTCTGAAGCAACCCGTTCAATCGTTTGAAGCGATTTGCTGCTTTCGCCTGCTGGCAAAATGATATGCTTTTTGTTTTTAAAATGTTCCCCATGGAATAGGGCAACATTACTATCTGTAATGAAAACGATGTCGGAACTTTCAAATTGCCTCAAAAACTCAGTTGCCCGGGTTTCAAAGACGTATTTAACCTGTTTTGATGGGAAATTAACTATTTGTTCCATGATTGAATTCTGTTCCAAAATTAGCCTTTATCAGCAGTAAATCACATGAAAATCATTGCAGTTTAATTGATAGGAATTCTCACCTCATTTACACAAATATAAAATGCCCCTGCTATCGAGGGGCATTTTAAAATAATTATGTATTGACACGGCTTAGAATTGCTCAAGTCCACTAAAGTAGAACTCGCCTTCAATCTTTGCATTTTCATCGCTATCAGAGCCATGAACTGCATTTTCTCCAACTGACGCCGCATATTTTTTACGAATTGTACCTTCTTCAGCCTGAGCTGGGTTGGTAGCACCAATCAGCTTACGGAAATCTGCAACTGCATTTTCTTTTTCAAGAATTGCCGCAACAATTGGTCCGCTGCTCATAAACTGAGTGAGTTCACCATAAAATGGGCGCTCTGCATGCACTTCATAAAATTTCTCAGCCTGCTGAGTGCTGATTTTCAGATACTTCATAGCTACGATCCTGAAACCAGCAGCATTGATCATCTGTAAAATGTTACCAATATTACCGGCTTTCACTGCGTCCGGCTTAATCATTGTAAAGGTACGGTTTGACATATATTCTTTTTGAATTTTCGGGGCAAAGGTAAGTAAATATGAAAGTGAAACCCCCACAGGTAAAAGTCAAAATTATCCCAAATGTTTTTTCTTCCAAAGTTAAGCGTCTATTTGCCATATATGATTCGGAGGTTATATTTAGAAGAGCTTTTTTGATTTATATATGTTCGTTTTGGCTTAAAACATGGATCTTTCTATTCATTGAAACTGATTTTACTTCAACTTAGACTAAAATCAAGCCTAACATTGATGATTGTCAATAGTATGAATAATTGTACAGGCTACATTTGTAACTTAAACAGCAAAATTATGTACATAGGCACACCCGATTTAACTAGATATTTTGAAAATCCACAAAAAATAACCAAAAAATGGAGTTTAATTATATTAGATGCATTTCAATTTAAAGCCTCAAAACCAGTGTTTATTTTTGAAAAACAATTGACTATAAATTGTAAAGGTTTATCTTAAAGGATAGGTGTCATAAGTTTTGAAATTTCATTTTTAATTGGTAATTTTATCTAGTTGTTGTTGAATTGTTAACGATAAGGCCTGATTTTTGCCGTTCGTGAAGTTTTTCGACCGTTCGTTCCTTTTTTTCGTTTTTAGCCTTTCCCCTGTCTTACCTTTGTGTAACTGCTGGAATTTTTAATGATTTTGTTGATATTTCAGGGTTGAAAAGTTAAATTTTAATTCTGCACGTTTTGTAGGTATGATTTTCCTCTTGTGCATAGATAGAATTTCACAAACAGCCCAAAGCTGTATTAGACCTAATCAAAATGCCAACACTCCAGAATTGTTTATTTTTTCGATCATTATATATTAGTATGACCCATTGCAAATTAATTTTTATGAAGACGACAACATCAAAATACTCGTTCATACCCACCTTACTTATCGCCTGTCTCGGTATTATTTCAAATTCCAGGGGCCAGGCATTATTTAATGCTTCAGGAGGTACTGACTGGAATACAGTAGCTAGTTGGTCAACAGGTGCTTTGCCAACCGCAACTATTGCACAATTTGCTGCCAATCCGACTTCGGCGACAACTGGAGTTGGAATCAGCGCGAATACAACAACACAAGCTTTGTCAATAACTTCGGGTCGATCTAATAACCTGCTGATAGGAAATAGTTCGGCCGCTGCAAAAACACTGACATTTACGGGGGGCACCGTGGGCGGTGTATCCAACGTTATTATTTCTAATCTATCTTCTGGTCCATCAACGCTCACAATGCAAAATGTGCAGGGTAGTGGCAGCAGCACTTTAAGTTTCCCACTCGGATCGCTTGCAGCAAATATTCTGGCAGGTCCCGGTTCAGCAACATCGGTAGGAAATGTGATCAATGCTACCAGTCTTTTTTCAGGAAATACTGCCTCAGTAACTTTCCTGGG
>CANCOG010000633.1 GCA_947379685.1 Flavipsychrobacter stenotrophus
AGACCACCGTCGGCAAGACCTGATAAAGTAAGCTGATCTACATACGGATCGTTTGCATCACCGTAAGGAACCATCTGCTGACTGTTTGCTTCAACAGTAAAGTTTACTGTAGTTGGTAAATCAGTCCCTGGATTGTCACCCTGGCGAACTACAATAATTCCATTTACCATGTAGTTTGTCTGATTAATAAATAATTTCTGTACCATAAATTTTGATTTTTTGTTAGAAAAATATTTTTATACTATTATTAAGGAGGCAAGATAGTAATAATGAAACAGTAAACAAATACTGCACAATAAATTTAATACACTATGATCCGATCTTCACCGGAACAGGCCAAATAGGAGAATGCTACACAATACCCCGGAAGAAAATGACGTGAGCAGATAAAAAATGATACATGCCAATTGCAACCTTAAATTCTACAACAAAAACCTTCCCGAATAAATAGTTTAATTAATTTTTTAGTCTCAAATGTTTTCGTTAGCTTTGTGTTTTATTAATCTTTTATTTTAAAAACAATGCAAGAAGGTACAGTTAAATTTTTCAATGAGGCTAAAGGATTTGGCTTCATCACTCCATCAAATGGTGGTCCGGACATTTTCGTTCACGTTTCAGGTCTTTATGATGAAATTCGTGAGAACAACAAAGTGTCTTACGAAGTACAAAATGGTAAAAAAGGTTTGAATGCGGTTAATGTAAAAGTTATCTAATTTTATTCATAGTTATTCATTTGGAAGCACGCCATAAGGCGTGCTTTTTTTTTGCCCGGCACTTTCGTTCTTCGCCCTTATTCCAATATCCAATTTATAGAATTAAGGTCAAGCAATAGCGTATTTATACGCCAATGATTGGGCACTAGATTTTCAGATGTAAACTATTTTTCTTATTTTGCAATGTATGAAATCACTGCTCACAGCCATCCTGCTCGCCGGAATCCTTAGTCCCGTTTGTGCTTCAGCCCAATACCAGTTCCCGGCAGGGGCAAAAAAGAAAGGTGCAGTGATCGTCGTACAAGGCGGTGAAGTGTTTACATTTGGTAAAATACCCTCAGGCCCCGAAGTGAAACACCAGTTTATTGTTACCAATACCGGCGACGAACCACTGGTAATAAAGGATGTCCTCAACAATTGCAGCTATGCCACCTCCGAATGGACCAGGGAACCCATTATGCCCGGCAAAAAAGGAGTGATCATCGAATACCTGAACACCACAGCCTGGGGCGGCACTTTTAACAATTATCTCTATGTCTGTTCCAACGCAGCTAACAATAACTCTGCTCTGGGATACTTCCTATCTGTAGCCGGAGACATAGACCGAAAGGATGACTATTGACCTACCCACAAAAAGGTGTGGCACACTTCAAAAGTGTGCCACACCTGAGTACGTCCCAGGAACTTTGCGCTCTTTTCAATCTCAAAAGAACACCCAAAACAAACTCTGCGCTCCTCTGCGTAAAACTTCGCGCCCTTTGCGTGAACCACCAACATACACAAGTATGGCCCCAGGAACACCACGCTTTTTGCGTGATCCTTACCCCACGCAACTTTCACACCCCATCAACCCGCTTGATCGTCAAGGAAGGACTCACCTCCGCAAGTTTAGTTACATATGCATCTTCAAACTTCACAGGAATCCCCGCCACAACAATACAAAACAGCTGAAGCTCCTGCTTGTAAATGGTAGCTTCACATTGTTTCAGCAGGTACAGCACAGAACCCATAACCGGATAATCGAAAGATAATTCGTATTGCTTTTCGACCCATTTTTCAACCCTTGGCAAGGGCTCAAGAGCAAGTGCAGTCGCGGTTTTATAGGCATTGATCAGCCCTGGCACACCTAGTAAAGTGCCTCCAAAATAGCGCACTACTACCACCAGTACATTGGTCAGTCCCATGCTGTCAATCTGCCCCAGCATGGGCTTACCTGCACTGCCCGAGGGCTCTCCATCGTCATTTGCACGGTGCTGACTGCCATCAATGCCAATACGCCAGGCATAGCAATGGTGAACTGCCTTGGGGTGCTCTTTCTTTAAAGCCTGCAATCGTCCCTTCACATCCTGAACAGTAGCAATTGGGTAGGCATAGGCAAGGAATTTACTGCCCCGGTCGCGAAAATCACCCGTACCTGCAGCCCCAATGGTGCTGTATTTAAATACTTCGTCCATGAACGGGTAAAAGTAAAAAATTAAAAACTACAAATGGAGATGGCGGAAAACCCATGCATCATTTCCAGGCATCGGTAACAACATCACCTATCCCCATAAGCAATAAGCAGGATAGCGATAACCGCAAGCACCAGACCCGCAATGCGGGTTGCATTTACCTTCTCCCTGAAAACAACCAACGCTGTAACTGCCGATGCCACAAGTATCCCAATGTTAATGACAGGTATAGCCGCCGAACTCTGCAACACATTGCTGTTCAAAGCCTTTATCAGAAAGAAAATGGAAAAATAATTAGGCACGCCAACGCAAATACCTGCAATAATATTCCGCGCCTTTAGTTCTATCTTTTTTGTCAAAACCAATACAGTCACCAGCAACACCCCAATAGTACCCGCAGTTGCGAAACAGGTAATAGTATAGGTAGCCTGTACAGCCTCCCCCGATAGAAAATTGCGCTGCACAAAATTAACCAGCGTATCCAGCAACCCACTACCCGCAAACAGGAGCATCGGCCAGAAAAGCTTTTGTGATTTGCCATTTTCCTCCTTTACCCTGGTCGTTAAATATACCGCCGGCAATGCCAGCAATACCCCCAGCACCTTAACCATTCCAATCCCCTCATGCAATAAAAAAACAGAGAACAACACCGGTATCACCAGCGACAACTTATTAGCGATAGTACTGGTGGTGATCCCATCTATGCGCATGCAATAGGCCAGCAGATTGAAAATACTGATGAACCCCGCCCCCATCAGCAACGCCCACGGAAACCATGGCTGGTGCACTGTTTCGAGCTGCAAGGGGAAATGGCCCATAAACAAACTCCCGGTAATAACACATACAAAGTAGTTGACCACGATTGCCTGTAAGGCGTCTATCTTAAACCGGGGAAATAATTTGAACGGAACCGAAATGACAACATTAAGCAATATGGTGGCGACGAGGTAGAACATTCTTAATTAAGTAAGCGATCAAAAGTAGGGAATTAATTGGAGGAAGAACGAAGTCCCCTATGCCCGAAATTGGGCAGGGTTCCT
>CANCOG010000634.1 GCA_947379685.1 Flavipsychrobacter stenotrophus
AATGTTGAAGAAAGGAGAGCATACCGTTTTGGGAATGTATATTCGCTATGCCAGTATATGAAAAAGACGCTGGACACCACAAAATTCAAAAATGGTGAACCCATCATATTATTGCCACCAAATGACTATTTGAGAGAAAAAGGCATTCCAGGATTTAACACGCTTCCCGAACCCGCTGAAATCTATTACCATATCGGACTAAAAACTGTCTGGACTACCAGTCCTGACGTAGAAAAGGCCAACTGGGCCATTATCACATCGGGCAGAACTGGCATGGCGTTCATCCCAATCACCAGCAAGGAACAGTTGCATGCACTTTTAGAAACCTATAAAAAGTATAAACCATCATTATGAACATAGCAGGTCTACTTTTCCTTATTCTCACTCAATTTATTGTGGGCAGGGGCTTGATTCAATTACTTAAATTGCAAATGAGGCCTGTGTTCCTTGTTTGTTTTTCAATGCTTTCTGGTGTTGCCTTATTTTCATTCCTGCCATTTATACTGGAATTGCTGCATATATCTATCACAACCGGTTCTGTGGGTGCATCTATTGGCGTTTTAACTTTAGGGTTTGCTATTCCATTAATAGGCGTTGTAAAAAACTTCAAATTCCCGGGCTTCAAAGATTTTAAAGCCCCTGCAATTTATGAGTACCCGTTTCTTGTTATTTTCGGATTACTGATGTTCCTGAGTATTTGGCGCAATTTCTTCTATCCTCCGAAGGCACGTGATATGTTGTCTGGCCCTGAGGTGATGGCCGAGTTGGCGCTTAAAGAGAAACACATTATTAACTCATTGTTTACTATCGATCTTCAGTCCACCAATAACTACCTGAAGCCGCCATTTATCACGAGCCTGCAAATCATTTATAAGATGTTCGTGCAACCTTTTGGGCAAACCTGGCTGAGCATCATCTTCGTCAACTTCATAGTAATAGCTTACACCCTGCTGAAGGAAAAATTACACCCGATCCTTGCATGTTTTGCACTTCTTTACTTTTTTGCAATGCCCGAGGTGTTTGGTTATAGCTACCTGATGCTATTCGATTACAGCAACATGGTGTACCTGTTTTGCGGGTTTTACTTCCTGAATCAGCATTTTGAAACCAAACGTGTAAACGAATTCGGGTTCGCTGTTTTCTTTTTCGCAATTGCCACCTATGTGAGAACAGAAACGCTCATATTGGTTGGTATGACCATTCCGCTGATCTTATTCAATAATTATAAAGACAAATTACCGCTTGTAAAATCATTAATGAGGGTTGGATTATTAATGCTTGTGCCATTCATTGTATACTTTGTGTGTATGAATATTTTTGTAAAATATTTTATACCAATCCACTACGATGTCTCTGCAGACATTAATAAAAATCTGGGAGATGTTAGTTTCTTTTTAAACCGATTGTCAGATATCAGTTCAAAGCTGATTTTTGATGACATCGGCAAGATATATTACGGGTACTTTGTCTATATGTTCCTTATAGTCTTTATTGCTGACCTCATATTTTTCAGAAAATATTCAAAGGAAGCTGTGACAATGATGTATGGCATTGTGCTGGTTTATGTAGGTCTTGCGTTCATTAGCTACCTGCTGCCTTTGGCTGACCTTATGCACACCACTAAGCGTGGTCTGTTCAAAATGTTCCCACTTATGTTGTTGTATTATCGCAACAGCGGCTTACTACTGAAAATTACAGAGGTCATCAATAAATGGGAAATGGGTATTTCCAGCGGTCCGTCAGGCCCATCCAGAGTTTCGACACAAACTGCCAGACCTGCTGCGGCTGCAGTTCCAGGCAGGAAAAAATAAAAAGTCAAAGAATCTCAATGCGAATAGTCAAAATGGATAACATTTTGACTATTCGTCTTTATAATCACTTATATGCCAGTTGTAGTACCCTGAACTTTGCATTTTTATTTATCATACACACTGAGTTTTGTATTTTGGGCCGTTGAAAACACTATTTATGAACAAACTTCTATTATTCATTACCTGCCTAACACTATCTTTTTCTTCAATGGCAGACCAAGCGGATTCCGTTTGGCTGGCAAAAAACTATACCAAGAAGGAAGTTTATATTACAATGCGTGATGGCGTCCGTCTTTTTACTGCCATTTACCAGCCCAAAGAAAAAAAACATGCTCACCCGATGCTCATGAACCGTACCCCCTACTCCATTGGTCCGTATGGGGAAGCTAACTTTAAAGCTTATTGGAATACCTATTATATGGCCTACTTCAAAAAGAACTATATAATCGTGTTACAGGATGTAAGGGGCAAATATATGAGTGAAGGCGAATTTGTGGACGTGAGGCCATTCAATGCCGACAATGACCGCAAAGTGCCTGACGAGGCCAGCGATACTTACGATACAATAGACTGGCTGATAAAAAACGTAAAACACAATAATGGAAAAGTAGGAATATTTGGCATTTCCTATCCCGGCTACTATGCTACTATGGGGGCACTATCAGGCCACCCGGCGCTGAAGGCCGCCAGTCCTCAGGCACCAGTGACCGAGTGGTTTATTGGTGATGACTTTCACCATAATGGTGCTTTTATGGAAATGGATGGGTTCAGTTTTTACAGCTCTTTTGGCAAGCCCAGGCATTACCCCTCACCGGCTGGCGCACCGGGTTTTCAATTTCCAATCAAAGATAACTATCAGTTTTTCCTTAATGTAAATACACTTTCAAATCTGGCAGATCTCATGGGCGATTCTGTAAAATTCTGGAAAGAACTATATAGTCACCCCGACTATGACGAATGGTGGCAGCAAAGAAATACAAGAAATTTCGTACACCACATTCCTAAAAATACGGCAACTCTGGTTGTAGGTGGCCTATTCGATGCTGAAGATTGTTATGGTGCCTGGAATCTGTACAAGGCAATAGAGGAAAAAGCGCCAAATAATAATAAACTGGTTATGGGCCCCTGGTCTCATGGCGGTTGGGCAAGAGGTTCAGGCGAATACCTTGGTAATGTAAGGTTCGGTAAAAAGAATTCTGAATACTATCAGAAACATATAGAAATTCCGTTCTTTGAATACTACCTCGAAGGAAAAGGAAGCATAAAAGAAATAAAAGAAGCCAATATCTTCTTCAGCGGAACAAATGAATGGAAAACATTTGGCATTTGGCCGCCAGAAAGTAAGGAGAATAAGCATTTGTATTTTCATTCAGACGGGTCACTAAATGAAAA
>CANCOG010000635.1 GCA_947379685.1 Flavipsychrobacter stenotrophus
GCCTCTAAACTTGGCACTACTGTGAAGGAAGGCAAGAACCAGAAAACGTTATTATCTGCTGAAGAGGAGCAGCGCATCATAAACACATTCAATAAGCATGAAGCCATAGAAGATTTTACAGTGGTGGTTTCTTATGAGCAGATTGCCGAAAAAAACTACTCCTTTAGCGCGGGGCAATACTTTGATGTAAAAATTGAATACACCGATATAAGCCCTGAAACATTTTCAAAAAAATTGGAAGGCTTTAAAGCTAACCTTGACAGCCTGTTTGCTGAATCGAAAACCATGGAAAAGGAAATTCAGAAACAATTAAATGGGCTGAATTATGTTTAATAAAAAGAAGTTGAAGGATATATCAGTTTTAATCGGAAGTGGAATTACTCCAAGTAGAACTAATACTAGTTATTGGGAAAAGGGAAGTATACCATGGGTAAAAACTGAGCAGATTGGGGAGCATCAAATTTTTGACTCCAATGAAAAGATTTCAGATAAAGCACTTCGAGAAACATCAATAAAATTATTCCCGCCAAATACAATTTCAATAGCAATGTATGGGGAGGGTAAAACCAGAGGTAATGTTTCTATTCTTAAGAGGGAAATGACAACCAATCAGGCTTGTTGCAATATTGTCTTAGATAGTACAAAAGCTAATTATGAATATGTTTATTACTACTTAAAAACACAGTATCAGCAACTTAGGAATTTATCCTCAGGAGTAAGAAGCAATCTAAACTCAAACGACATCAAGGAGTATGAGGTTCGTTTGCCCAATGAATTGCATACTCAACAAAAAATTGCCTCTGTCCTTTCCTCGATGGATTCCAAAATAGAACTCAACAACCGCATCAATGCCGAGCTGGAAGCCACGGCAAAAACGCTGTATGATTATTGGTTTGTGCAGTTTGATTTTCCTGATAAAAACGGCAAGCCCTACAAAACCAGTGGTGGTAAAATGGTATGGAGTGAAGAGTTAAAAAGGGAGATACCGGAGGGATGGGAGGTGCAGAATCTTTCTAAAATAGCGAATATCAAAACCGGCAAACTTGATAGCAATGCTGAGGTGATAGGGGGCAAGTATCCGTTTTATACATGCGCCTCGGAACCGACCGCTACCGATACATTTGCATTTGATGACAACGTCATTCTGGTAGCGGGCAACAATGCATCTGGTAATTTCCACATAAATAGGCACAAGGGTAAATTTAATGCCTACCAACGGACTTATGTTTTTACTTCGAAACAACCCTCAGAATTAGAGTACTTATATCAAGTCTTAAAAAACGAAACGAAATTACTTAAAAGCCAGGGGAAGGGCTCCCAAACAAAATTTTTAACCATAGGGATGTTGACAGATATAAAAGTTTTCGCAAAAACTGATATCCTTAAAAAATACAACGATGTTGTACGCCCAATGTTTGATAAACAGGTTGTTATAAGATCCGAGATTAAGATGCTTAGCGACCTCCGCGATTGGTTATTACCGATGCTGATGAATGGCCAGGTGACGGTGGGAGGATATACTGCAGCAGCAGAAGACGAAAACTATCTCATGGCCGCTGAGCCGGATGGAGAGTATGGGATGGGGAAGAAGTAATAGAAATAACATACAAAAGAATGATCGCCTCTTGTAAGGTTGCCTGCCCGTACAGGCGGGCTTCGCGAAGGGCTCGCAATGACCGTGCTTATAAAAATTGATCGTGAAAAATTTAGAAATAAATCACCGTCATTGCGAGCATAGCGAAGCAACCTTACGCTAACCCAAAAGCACAAGGCGGGCACGCAATGCAGATCAACAACAGCAACAACTACCCAGCCGCCGTAAGGTTGCTTCGCGAAGGGCTCGCAATGACCCACTGGCGCGAGTTTGAGGCGTAGGTATGTGCGCAGCAACTCGTGTCTGCTAAAATCCCGGCAGTTTGTAACTGCCGTACGTCGGGACGTATTCGCCACTGGCGCGAGTTTGAGGCGTAGGTACGATTGTTGCTGGTAAAAGTTTCTTTCCAGCTCGTTATCAATTTTTAATAATTCTGAATAATGGCTCCATGTCAATTCGCGCGACAGTGTCGCGCGAATTGGGAAAGCCAGGTAAAATTGCCTGAATCGCCTGATATTACTGAGGCTGAACCCTCCCACTGGTCGAAGGATTTCCTTCGTCCCACATTTCAGGAAGCATTTGCTTCCGAAAAAAATCAACCGCGAATTGTGGCACCACCTAACGCCTGTCCCGCACCTTTTGCGGGAGGGTGCGTGTAATGTGAACTTAATACCGCCGGTTACACCGGCGGCTATCCGAATGGATCCCTTTGGGACAAACATGGCACCCACTAACGCCTGTCCCGCATCTTTTTGCGGGAGGGTGCTAACATGTTGCGCAGGTTCATACCCATCATGAAAATCAAAAAAATCATAGTTCAGACAAAGACATTATACCCATCAAAAAAATCACAGTTCAGCACCCCACCAGCTAATTTGCTAATTAGCACATCAGCTAATTAAATTCAATCCACTGGCTCTATATAGTTAGATGGGTCTCCGACCCGGTGCAATAAAACCAAAACAGCATAATCACCGATCCAGACGGTCCCCCTCTGCGCAATCTGTTCAACTCCAGAACTATTTACTGTACTTCGCGATACGCTGCGCCTAACTCCGCGCAACTCCGCGGTTAAATATTCGAAAATCAAAATTCAGCACACCATCAGCTAATTAGCTAATAAGCACATTAGCTAATTGAAGAAACATCAGCTAATTAAAACCCCTACCTTTGCCCCCACAAAAAGGAAAAGTACCAAAACCACTGAATGAGTATTAAAGTAAAGATAGTCAACGACCCCGTGTATGGTTTTCTGCGCTTCCCCGAGCCCGAAGTCATCAGGGTAATAGACCACCCCTGGTTTCAGCGGCTCAGAAACATCAAGCAAATGGGCATGGCCCAGCTCGTTTACCCCGGCGCCGTCCATACCCGGCTGCATCACTCACTCGGTGCCTGCCACCTCATGGGCAAGGCCCTCGACGAGTTAAAGACCAAAGATATTATACCCGATAAAGACGAATGTACCGCCGCCCGCCTCGCTGCCCTCCTGCACGACATCGGACACGGCCCCTTCTCTCATTCACTTGAAAATATACTGGTAGGTGTTTCCCACGAAACACTCACCAGCCTCATCATGGAACGCATGAACACCGAATTCGGCGGC
>CANCOG010000636.1 GCA_947379685.1 Flavipsychrobacter stenotrophus
ATATTATACGTGCCATCGGCAATGTTGCTGAATGAATAATACCCGAGTGAATTCGTGTACACGTAAGTGAGGATATTAGTCGCTGCATTCCTCAGATAAATGATCATGCCACTTACCGGAACGTCGCCAGTAGTGCCCTTTCCGGCACCAGAATATACATAGCCGCTAATGAAACCTGCACCAGTTGGTACAGTGCCATAGACCATATTGATCGGCAAACTGTCTGTAGCACTTGTGTGTGCTGCCACGGCTGCTGAAGACCAGTACGTAGTTGATGATGAATAGGTAGGAACGTATCCGCTGGTGCCAGGTACAGTGCCATAGATCAACTTAGCCTTTACCATATAGTTACCTGCGGCAAGACCGGAGAATTCATAGAATGGTGTTCCACCATCCATACAGGTATTTACAGAGTCGAGTGCAGTAATAGAACTATCAGAAGGATTAAACTGAACCAGCCAAACCTTGCAGTCTAAAGTATCTGGGGCCGTGCCTGAGAAAGAGATATGACCTCTTACGCGGTTTGCGTTGATGGTAATAGTATTTGTGCCGGTACAACCAGAAGCATCGGTAGCAGCCACTGTATAAGTTGTGGTTGCATAAATCGTTACAATGTTGGTTGTACATACACTACAAGATAAGCCAGTACCTGACCAAACATAAGTACCACCGGAAACTCCTGATGCAACTATTGTATCCAGGTCATTACACCCATGGCTTGTTGTAAGTGTAATAACTGGCAATGCACTTACAGTAATTGTTGCTGTAGCAGTGGCTGTACCACAACTGTTGGTAACAGCATAAAACAACGAAGTTGTACCACCTGCTACACCAGTCACTACACCACTACTGGTTACAGTAGCTATAGATGTGCTGGCAGTGCTCCAGGTACCGCCTGTAACGGCATCGGCAAAAGTGGTTGTACCTCCCACGCATACTGGCGACCCACCAGTAATGGTTCCGGGACTGGGTAAACCGTTAACGGTTGCCGTATAGGTAACTGAAGTAGAGCCGCAACTGTTGGTAACAGTGTAAGATATTGTGGCCGTTCCCGCAGCTACACCCGTTACCACACCTGTGCCCGACCCTACAGTAGCAATCGAAGTACTGGCGCTCGTCCACGTGCCACCGGCAGTAGCATCGCTTAAAGTAGTTGTGGTAGTAGGGCAAATTGCTGCACCACCGGTAATTGCAGCTACTGTTGGCAATGGAAGAACAGTAACCGTTGTAGTGGCTGTTGCAGAGCCGCAACTAGAAGATACTGTGTAAGAAATTGTAGCCGAACCTGCCGAAACACCCACTACCACACCACCTCCTACAGAGGCAACTGATGATGAAGATGTCGTCCAGTAACCACCGGATACAGTAGAACTTAAAGTTGTGGTGGCCCCTGCACATACCGAAGTAGTTCCACTTATGGTACCTGCTGAAGGCGTAGAAATAACCGTCACTGTTCTAGTTGCAATTGTAGTTCCACAACTGCTGGTTACAGAATATGTTATGGTAGTTGTACCAGCTGAAACACCAGTGATAATACCTGCATAGTTAATTGTGGCAACAGAAGGATTACTGCTAGCCCAGGTACCACCCGTGCCGGTGGCACTCAGTGTATCTGTACTGCCTACGCAAAGCGAAGTTGAACCTGAAATGGTACCTGCAGTTGCACCTGCAGAAACGGTTACAGTTGCCATATCAAAAACTGATCCGCAGGCATTGGATACTCTATAGAAAATGGTATCGAAGCCGGGCGACACACCGGTTAAAGAACCAGCGGAATTGATGGTTGCCAGTGAAGTATTTTGGCTGGACCAAACACCACCGGTGCCCGTGGAACTGAAGGATGCTATTGTACCTATGCACACAGTTGATGGACCGGAAATGGTGCCGGCACTTGGCATTGAGTATGCTGAAACCGTGTCGGTAATACTCTGAATGCTGGTACATCCATAGCTATTTGTAATCATGTAAAAAATAGTAGTTGTACCAACAGCAATGCCTGTTACATCACCCGTAGATGCATCAACAGAAGCAGTAGTGGAAGATATTGCTGACCACGTGCCACCACTTGCTGAATTGGATAAAGTAGTTGTGGTTCCTACACACTGATGCGCTACTCCTGTAATAGCACCAATAGCAGGCAATGGGTTGATCGTTACTACAACTGTTGATGTCGTCGAAAATGTTCCGTTTGATACCTGAACAGTGAAAGAGTCCGTGCCGCTGTACCCGAAGCCAGCATAATAAGTTAATCCGCTGGGAGTGGTCATCCCACCACCGGAGGTCACGGACGTTGAAAAGCCGGACAAGCTGCCGTGAACGGCAGAGGTTACTACAGTCCAGGTGTCTGTAGCACCTGCGGTACTTTCATACACGGACATGACATCGGGACTGGTACTGATATTTGTGGTCATGCCCTCACATACAGACATTGTCTGCCGCGTGCCGCCTACAAATGTTATTGTGGCCGAGGCACTAAGGCCAGCAAGTAAGCAGACCAGGAATAGGGAAAAGCGCAGGGCTTTTAGGTTAGGGAACATCTTTTTCATACGAATTGTTTTAGTTTAGGGGGTTTTAGATTAGCTATAAAGGTCATTTATTAATTAATATGTACCAAATAAAAGAAACGAACGGTTGATTTTCGGAACGAACGGTAAAAATGCAATAATATTTTCAACTATTAATTAATAATTGGAGCGTTAAAAAGAATGCGGATGCATTTTGTGGCATCCGCATTCCCCTTTTGTTTATCGTTACCCAATTAGGTGTTGAATTATTCCTTTACGATCTTGCCAATGTAACTCACATTGCCAGACTTGAAATGTACCAGGTAAACACCGCCTGAAAGTGAAGATACATCGACCTTTACATTGTCCTGAACTTTCTGAACATCCCATGTATTGTTGTACACAGTGCGGCCGGTAACGTCCATCAGTTCTACGGTTACATTTTCGGTCAGCATGCTGGTCCATTCAATATTCAGGGAGTTGCTTGCAGGGTTAGGGTAAACTTGTACGCCGCCTTCTTTAGCCACCTTTGCAACTGAAAGATTGTCGTATGGGGTGATGGTGCCAGAGGTAGTATGTTGTTTGAAATTTACATTGTTCTTTGTTTCAGCACCCGCTGCCAGCACTATTGAAGCTGAAGGTGTAGTGTAATAAGAGAATTCAGCAGGATATATATTATACGTGCC
>CANCOG010000637.1 GCA_947379685.1 Flavipsychrobacter stenotrophus
TAATTCCATTATTTAAGTAGTATTCTTTTTCACCACGTTGCCAACGGTCAATAACTTTATTTGTAATAACGCCCCGATAACTTACGCCTTTTAAGTGCCTATCGAACCAGACCTCAGGAGGGTCAGAGGAACCTGATGGAAAACATCCTCCTGACAGAAACCAAACAAAAAATATGTAAACTTCATTCATAAAATTATGGAAACTGCCCTGCTCTCGGTAGTTTGCACCCCAAATATAATAAAAGTTCGCCGTAGCTTTTTAGCTACGGCGGGCGGGGTTGCCTTCCGATAGCCATCGGAACAGACCGGCGAGTTGGAGTAGCTTGTCTCTTGCGCCCATCTGCTGGTCTTGAGACCGCAAACCGTGCCCGCCGGAGTCAAAGACTCCGGCGAACTGCAATCTTTAAAAAGAATTTTAGTATACCTATTTGCCTGATTTTCAGCAGGTCATAGACCCGTCTAACTAGCAGACACGGGAGCGCTTCGCTGAACACCCGCGCCAGGTGGATATTTAGTCACGAGTCGGCTCAGCATATTAACGAACGTCCCAGACTCACGCTAAGTGAAGGTCAATCGGTTTTTTGCCCCACCT
Organism: Flavipsychrobacter stenotrophus; assembly: GCA_947379685.1. Classification (GTDB taxonomy): domain Bacteria; phylum Bacteroidota; class Bacteroidia; order Chitinophagales; family Chitinophagaceae; genus Flavipsychrobacter; species Flavipsychrobacter stenotropha_B. The sequence goes on from CANCOG010000637.1 coordinate 593, forward strand.
CATCCAAAGCCGCATCGTACCCTTCTTTAGCCTTCTTGTGTGCGGGATCCAACTCCAGGCATTTCCAGAATGCAGTGGCAGCTTCTATGAACTGTTTATTTGAAAAGTAGGATCCACCCAAATTATACCAGGCATCTGCATAAGTCGAATCGTACATTATAGCCTTCTTGCATGCTAAAATTGCTTCTTTATATTTTTTAAATTTGCCGTATTTCTCCCAGGCCTGATGGATATAAAAATCACTGTAAACCCCGGGCATAGTCTTTACTTCCGCATAATTGGAATCAAGACTAAGCACTTTTTCATATTGGACAAATGAGCTATCAATATACCCCAACTTCTCCCAACTGATACAATTATTATAATAGCACTCTACGCATCCTTCGTCAAGCGTTAGTACACTATCCATCATTTTAATACTTTTCCGGAGGAAGAAACCTTTTCTGGCCTTGTTATGGTCTGAGCTATCTATATAATACGAACCAATCCTAAAAATCCTTTTCATCAACGAGTCGGTCTCAAAAGACGTTAACTGTATGTATCCGTCATTTTCGTAAATTAACCTACCATTGACCGGCCTTATCTCTAATTCGCCTTTATTCAGCGACCCATTTTTACCAATTGTGTACTTGCCTTCCGGGGGTAAATGATCGGTACAAGTACCTGGCAAGTACGACAGCAAGTAGAAATCTGCTTCTTTTGTGAGGTTTATTGCACAGGTGGCACCATATGCTTGTCGCTTGCCATCCCGAAAATGTATAAACCAATCACCATTAAAATCCTTCTTTTGCGCGAAGCACCACAGAGGCGCAAACAATGGAACGGCAATTAACAGGGTACGAAAGTTCATAAGATAAAAATACGAAATTGAATTTAAATATGTACCCCAATTCTAAATTAAGACAGCTAAAGAACCATGATAAAATGAGAATGGCAGTAGAAACGCACAGCGGATCCTCCTCACTCAAAAAATGTTCTAACGGCTATGTGATACCTATAAATCAGCAAAACAAAGAATGGACCTTCTAAATCAACCTATACCCCACCCTCTAATTCTTCCAATTCCTCCTCCAGTTCCTCTTCTACCGACTTAAAGGTGAATTTGCGCTGTGAGATGTAGCTGAGGATGGCTACTATAATATTAATTAGGGTGTAGGTAATGGTATGGATCACTGCGTAGGAAGCTCCGTTAAGGGCGGGGTTCTTTTCGAGAATCATGTCAAATACCTTGATCAGCACATAAGTGAGTATAATGAAGGTGACAGTAGTCATGGCGTAGCGGAAGAATTGTATGCGGCCATGGAGATTAGATTCCGGGAAAACAACGTAACGGGATAATGTGAAACCAACAGGGAAACTAATACAAAAAGCTACCACCCAGGCACCTACTGATGAGGCGATGTTCAAGGTATTAAATACGTGTATGTCCTCTCCTTTGAAAATGAACCTTAAACAGACAGAATAAATAGCAATATTTAAAAATACATTGGAGCCCCCACACGCCAGATACCTGAAGGTCTGGGTAGGGATCCACTTGGAGAAGGGAGTATGGAAAAAATCAATGGTTCCAACAATAATGCGACGAGCCTGTGATAGCAAAAGGTAATTTTTTGCGCAAAACTAAGATAAAATCTTATTACCTGAATTAGGAGGTGTATTTTAATGGTATACTAATATGCTAAAGCGCATTTATAAGCAAATGATACCAATAGCTTTACAACATATTTTATTCAAGGTTAGCGGACAGCATCTTTGACAATGTCTTCTTGTGGAATTTCATTTCCCGGCGTAGCTTCCTTTGTGATCTTAAATGTAAAAAATCGCTGCGATAAATAACTAAGAACCGCAGTAAGCATATTCACGAACACGTTAGATACTTCTGCCCGTACTTTAGGTAACTCGTAAGCAAAAAACTTGGTGAGGACATAGGCCATGAATATAAAAGTTGCTGTTGCCAGCGAATACCTGAAAAACTGGACACGGGTATGAATCTGCGATTCAGGGAACACCACGTAGCTGCTCAGCATAAAACCAATTGGGAACACGAAGCAAAAAGTAAGATATAGCGCTGCTACCCTGCTGGTAAGAATAAAATCAAAAGGCAGGTGCACATCTTTTCCATGTAATACGTAATTATAGATAAGGGCGAATAAACCCATGCTCAACAGCGTATTGCCACCGCCACAGGCAAGGTAGCGGAAAGTTTGGGCAGGTATCAGTTTCCTGAATGGCTTATGTACAAAGTCAATGATGGTGACAATAATATCGCGGATAAATAAAAACAAGGATAGCTATTTAATGCGAAAATAAGGTAATTTGGGAAATAAAGATTTTCATTGTTACCAGGCGCACCGAGACATCATAATTTTTTAACGAATCAATACCTGGAGGCCGAATAATTCTTCAACGGATATAGCCATTTGCCTTTTATATCCTTTTCTTCAAAATAAAACTAAAAGTTGTGTAGGTCTTTAGTTGGGATTTAATATCTTTGGGCAACATGGATATTTCGCATCTGCTGCTATATATACTTGGTTGTATTCTTCTGATAGGCTTCTTCGCAGGCACTGAGATCGCTTTTATATCTGCAAACAAGC
>CANCOG010000638.1 GCA_947379685.1 Flavipsychrobacter stenotrophus
CATTGGTCAGGGTCAGTTTCCTAAGTATCGCAATCCTCGCCGGGTGTGCAATAGCTTTAGCCATTACCGCCAGTTCGTTATCTTGTTTGGAAAATAGATCAGTTTTCGTAGCTCCCATTGTTCATTATGTTATTGCAATATTACGATGAGTATTTGAAGCAACAAAATTTTCCTAAAAAAATTCTTTCCCCACCACAATACAGAGCACAAATAACACACTTTAATCATTTATACAGCTACGAGATGAATTCACCTTAAATAAAAATCGGGATAACATAATTACTTACAAGCCATCCAAATTTAATTTATCAGGGTTTGAATTTTTCAATTAAAATCTATTATTTTTGGGATGAAAAGGGATAGTTGCTACAATGACCGACACTAAACAATTAATCAGCGCTTTAGACTTGAAGACGATACTGCCACATGCTCCGCATTCGGCGCTTAACAGTTTCCTAACTGAGTTCAACAAGCAATTGCCTGTATACAGTATCAATACACCTATACGGATAGCTGCATTTCTGGCACAAGGGGCCGTTGAGAGCGGAGAATTGAGAACGCTCGTAGAGAATATGAATTATTCTGCGCCACGGATAATGGCAGTCTGGCCTTCGAGGTTCAAAACGCTGGCGGCGGCGCAACCTTATTCCCATAACCCGCAATTGCTGGGCAGCAATGTATATGCTAACAGGATGGGGAATGGGAATGCCCAATCCGGTGACGGTTACAAATATAGGGGCAGGGGCTTTTTCAGTGGTACGGGCAAGAGTTTCTATCAAAAAATGACCACACTGACCGGCACTGACTTTATTGGCAATCCCGATCTTCTAGCAACCGCCCACTATGCTGTGCTTTCGGCTTGTCAGTTCTGGAAGTCTGCTGGCTTGAATGCCCTTGCTGATGCAGGAAATATTAAGGCTATTACTCAAAAGGTTAACGGCGGCTTTACAGGCCTTGCCGAAAGAACAACCTATTACAACAAAGCGAAAAAAATACTAGGAATTACCTCATAGTTTTATAGAATCATCTTTATGTCCGACGAAAATAAAAGTAAATCATTTGGCAAGGTTGATGAAGCAGTAGTTTCATTATCGCAGGCAATATTATCTCCACTGGATGCCCTATTCAAGGCGCAAGCCCATGCTGCAAGATCATTTCTGAACCTGATCATGCAGATCGGCTATCCACACTCCCCCAGCACCGGGCAACCCGACAGTGCCGGAGGAACACAGAATGCACCAGGCAACAATGAAAATCCCCAACCAGGAAAGCCATTTATACTCGATTTTGCATATACAGCCACTGGGGGTAGTGGCTTGCCGGAAGAACATAAAATAAGTATCCCCGCACTTTCGCTCGTTCCGTTGAATTCATTGGCAATTGACTCAGCCGAATTCAAATTCGGATTGAACATTCAGGAAGTGCATGAACACCAGCAGGTTCAGGAAACGAGAACAAAAGACAGCGGCACTCAAAAACGGGACTGGTTCCTGGTTAAAGAGCCAGTTAGCCTGCAGGGGCACATCGCTTCAAACTCGACCGGCAAGCAAAGCAGCCAATCAATGACCACTATAGATATTTCCGTAAAAGTAAGCAAGGCCCCCATGACATCGGCGCTCGACAAGTTATTGACCACACTTACACAAAGTGCTTCCATCTCACCTCTAAATAAAACAAACTAAAACAAAAACTTATGGCACAAGGAACACCAGTCCAGGCTACGGTGGATTTTAACCCAGCCTCCGACTTTAAGACATTACCATTGGATGTTGTCATCGCACAGCCGTTAGTAGCGGCAGTAAACGCACAAAAACTAGCCGCTGACGCGACAGTTGCATTCGTAAAATCTATGATGAACGGCGACGGGACAGCTGCAAGCCCTTATACACCTACTACAGTGGATTTTAGCACGACCATTCAAGGAGGAGACGCTGCAAGTCCTCAAAAAGTCGTTATCAGTGCCCCACTGTTGTCGATTGTGCCTATTCCTCATTTGAGAATTGATTCACTCTCCGTTAGCTTCAAATATGAAGTAAGTCAAAGTGTTACGGCCAGTCAAAGTAAGACCTATGGTGTCAACGCTGATTTTAAAGCTGGGTCAAAACTACTCCCAATTTTCAGTGGGGAAATCAGTGGTAACCTAACCAGTTCTGCAAAACAAGATTCAACCACAAACAGAAGCGGATCAATAGACATAGAAATGCATGCGAGCGAAGGTCCGATACCGGAGGGGCTCGCCAAAATCCTTAACTTGTTAGCTTTAGCAATCCCTACAAAAAGCACTCCCGCTACTTAAATTTAAATTTGATTTTTAAGATTGCCATCCTTTCTGTGTTTATCGACACTTAGAGTGATGGCAATTTTTAAAAATAAATATGTAACCATACAACTAAAACATCTGACTTAACCTGCCTTGCTGAATGAAAAAATTCATTGATTTCAATTCGTACCTCAATCACTTATTTGATGAAGCATTAAGTGCCGATATGGATTTCAAATTAAAGCAAGCCTGGTTTCGGGTACAGATGCGCGAAGGGAAAATTCCCGAGCCCGGTGAATTTTCTGTTTTGATTGATGATGTAAGAAAACAGGTTAACCCTGATGAAATACAACCCGACCAATTATGTGTAGAAGAAATAAGATTTGACTTCAATCTAAAACCCTATAAACCGGGCTTTTTCAGGAGTATAATTTTATGGATTAAAAAGAAAAAGGTCGAAAATATCTATCGGCTTTCGATCCCTGACGAAAATACTATTCCTGTTTCTGTCACTCTAAGACGGGCAGACGCATTTTCCAATCTGGAACCTGACTATGATAAACAGACTACTGCAGACAAGATTCTGGCAGTATAAAGCAAAAAAGAGGCTCAACATTCGTTGAGCCCAATTAAGTCAATATTTGTGTTATGTACCTCCTTGATTAGCAACGAACGTCATCGCTTCGCCAATTCTTTATTGATTTCTTAATATCGTCTGCACTGAGGTTTTCCTTTACTGCCCTATCGGCAAGCGCAAGGTATTCGTTATCACCAGCAAATCGTAATGCCAGTATCTGGCCCATGGTTAACCGAGAATCAATTGGCTTTCCAGTCATGATGTAAACCCTCAGGCTTTCTTCAGACCTAATAGCCCGGTCCTGAACTTTTACCGGGAACTGCCTTACATACCAATACATAAGCAGCA
>CANCOG010000639.1 GCA_947379685.1 Flavipsychrobacter stenotrophus
CGTTTAACTTTTCTCCTAAAAATAACCCTTCCCGGCAGAGAAATCAGGAAGGGCCTTTTATTTCAGGGTGCAAAAGTACGAAATTAGGCGTTACAAAAATCGGTGATGCGTTAAATATTTAATAATTTTCCTCAATGATGAGTGTAAAAGAGGGTCAAAGTTGAAGAATGAGCAGATTTTCTGCTTCCTTACCAACAATTAACTTACTGTATCGCATTACACGGAATGTATGGTTAAATCAGTCAGGACATGTAGCGCTGAGGAGGCACTTCAGACTGTGCAGGCGCTTTGTTTGCCATTGAATTTTACAGCACCCAATTAATGATCACATAAAGGGCCGCCACAAAAAACACGGTAGCCAGTGCTAAAAACATGGCCAGCTTCTTGAGTTGTTGAGAACTGTATTTCTTCATAAATATTTCAAAAATTAAACCTGCAAACGGACAGGGCAAAAAAATGCCTGCCATTGTGAGTGGCAGGCAAGTTAGTAATTTATTTTTTCATTGGCTCAGCAACTGCCAGGTTGAATTCCCTGGAAACAGTTTGAATTGGAGCTTCTGGTTTCTTTGTATCTATAAGACTCAATGTAACCTTACACTTACCAGTGCCCAGATTTTGAATGAAATTAGCTTCCCAGTTAGAGATCGTAATTGTTGTATCAATTTTCAAATCCGGATTTGTTATCTGCGCCTTAACTACGTAACCATCGGCTGACAAGGTGCAATTTGCAAGGTAGAAGTCGAGCAACAGGTTGGCAGTGTCTTTTCCGAAATAATCACCCTTCGGGCGGCTGTAGAACAACATCGGTGTTTTAACGTCATCGAGCTTCTTGTAATTTCCCTTTTCGTCTACTTTAAAGTGAACTACTACAGCTGCTTCCTTGTTTTTTAATGATTCGTGGTAAGAGCGGGAAAGGAAGCACAACAAAGTATGCTCTGTATTATTGGCCAGGGTAAGAGCATTCTTGGGTTCGTACAATGCCTTGTAAGGTCCGTTATCCAGGATAAAATGGATGTGTTGGCCGTCCTTGGAATTGGCGCATGACTTACTGCCATTGTCGGCGGTTTGTGCTTTCAGCTCGTAATTCTTTACATCAAATTCAAACGAAACTTTGGCGGAATCTGTACCAACTTTCTCTGCTTTTGCGGATTTCAATGCGATCGTGGCACTGGCAAATTCAGGAGATGCACCTACTTTGGCAAGTGCCAGTGGCTGGCGTGGCGTAACGTGCGTTGTATCAGCGGCTCCGGCAGTACCTGCTGGCGTTCCATTGTTACAAGCGGCAAGACCCATTGCGGAAATAGCTGCAATAGCTGATAATTTCACTATCTGTTTCATGCTAAGAATATTTACTACAAAGCTACTGTAGTATTCTAAGAAAATGACCGTTTTATTGAAAATTGCCTTTGGGTGCTCCGACAAGGAAATCAGTTTTGTTGATTTGCAAGTCTCCTATTTCTATTCCCGGGCATCTGCATCACCAGCTTGCAGTGCATAATAATAAAAGGACTGCCCATAAAAGCAGTCCCTGTTGATATTACACTCAAAACAAAATTCTGTACCCTGAGATTGAAAGCCAGATAATTACATCTTCACAAATCTCTTCACCACACTACCGCCAGCCCCCGTCATTTTAATATAATAGATACCGGCAGGAAGCGCCTTAATATTCAACTTAGTTTGCGAAGTATGGATATCCTGTTGTAAAACTGTTGTTCCCATACTATTGCTGACAATAACACTGGCATCATGGGCACCTTCCATTTTTACGGTAAGTTCATTGGTGGCAGGATTAGGGTAAATTTCATACTCATTAGCCGGAGCAGTGAGCGACTGCACACCTGATGGAAACCCAATAATATTTTGCTCCTCATTGGTCATCACCACCTCATTGTCATCGAAGTAAATACCCACTCTGGCAGGTATTACAGTGCCATCTGGCACACCGTCCTTAACCCTGATGTCATATTGGAAAGCCCCGTCGCAATAGCCATGGTGGGTGCTATCAAGTAATTTAATGCCAGGGAAGTCAAATTTTACAATGGTCAACCCACCCACATGCTGCGTTTCCAGGTACATTTCATTGGACGCAAACACTGGCCTGAAAGTCGCTGCATCCAGATACCCCGAAAGCGTATCCAGCACATAAATATTCTGTGCAGTATCGTTCCCATCATTTTCAAAACCCACTGAATAATGCAGCAACGTACCAGCCAGTATATGGCCCGATGGGGTGGATTGGATGAAGTTAGGGTCGTAGGAGGAGCGAATGGTGTCAAGCCTGTCGTTATGGTTGTTGGTGGTATCTGCGTCGCCTGTTTCAGGGGTTACTGTAAAGCTGCTGTGGACGGTATCGCCGGGGGTGTAACTGGCGGCGGCGGATGGTTTTGTCAATTGATACGATATATGGAGTGTAGGCGAAAGTGCATTTATTGCTGAGAGATTCCAGGTAATCGTCGATCCCGATACTGATGTTGGAGAAGGAACACTTCCCACAAAAAGGTATTTGGGACTGGAGACCAATGTTACTATGGGGGACTGTGTACTGCAACCAAGGTTGTCAACATAAATATCTCCACGGGCAGCATGGGATCCTGACTGGGTTATTTGACGCTCACTTAGGTTGAATGTCGAACCGGAACATCCTAGGCCAAAGTATTTCCTGCAATAAATATTAACTGCAGGCACAATAGTATCGTAAACAATATCCGATGACGGAAATGATATATAGCTACCTCCTGGAGGAATAGCCCTGAATGCATACACTGTACCGATCGGCCCTGTGGCTTGGTAATAAAATCCGCTGGTAGCAATTATCGTATCAATTGTTATACCATTTGAATCAACAATTGTCGCACTTGTTTTTGTATACGCTGGAGCCGTTGACGTATATGCTCCACTTCCTGCGAGGTCAACAACATATGAAATTGGCAAACTTCTGCAAAAAGTATAACTATAAGTATGGACAATAGTGTCTTGTGGTATGCTGTTGAAATATAGAATATGTTTTACGGAATACGTGCCCGAATGTGCATAATAATGGGTGCTGGTTGCCGAAGAAGTCGTACTACCTGTAAGAAGAACAGAATCCTTCAATCCATCTCCGTAAAATGTAGTAACGTAAAGGAGGGATGAATTACCATTGGCGTTGACCTCAAATTGAGGCCCGCCGCACACTGTACTTG
>CANCOG010000640.1 GCA_947379685.1 Flavipsychrobacter stenotrophus
TATTCTAATGATTTTCTAACAAAAGATAATTTCCTACATTCACACTGTGAAAATTCTCTTTGCAATACAAGGCACCGGAAATGGGCACCTCAGCCGCGCCAGGGACGTATACCCCGAAATAGCAAAATACGGCGATGTAGACGTACTCATCAGCGGCACGCAGGCCGACGTCGACTTCCCATTCCCCGTAAAATACAAAATTTACGGCATGAGTTTCATGTTCGGAAAACACGGTGGAATAGACTTCCTGACCACGGCAAAAAAGGTAAAACCCTTCCGGCTAGTTCAGGATGTACGGCACTTTCCGGTAGAAGAGTATGACCTCGTGATCAACGACTTTGAACCCATTTCGGCATGGGCTTGTAAGCGCAAGAACCTGCCCTGCATATCGCTCAGCCATCAATGCGCTGTACTGCATGAAAATGCCCCAAAGCCCGAAAAGGAAGACCACATCGGAAAGCTTGTATTATCGCGCTACGCACCGGTAACAGCTGCGTATGGCTTCCACTTCAAGGCATTTGGCGAGAATATTTTCACCCCGGTAATCCGTAAAGAGATCCGTGCCCTCACCCCAACTAACGAAGGGCACTATACAGTTTACCTGCCTGCCTATAACGATGAGACCATTATTAAGCACCTCTCTCATTTTCCCGATACCCACTGGCAGGTATTCAGCAAGCATAACAAGGAGCCACAAACCATAGGGAACATCCAGATATCCAAAATTGACAATACAGCATTTGTACAAAGCATGGCCAGTTGCGCTGGTGTATTGTGCGGCGGTGGCTTTGAAGGACCTGCTGAAGCCATGTTCCTCGGCAAGAAAGTAATGGTAATACCCATGCAGGCACAATACGAGCAACAATGCAACGCGGCCGGAGCTCAGGCCATGGGTGCTTCGGTAATCAAAATGCTCAGCGAAAAATACTACGACAACATTGGCGACTGGCTCACCAACGGCCAACCCATCGTAGTCGACTACCCCGACATCACCGCCGACATTGTTGCAAAACTCATGCGGGAGCATGCGCCAAAAAGTTGACGTTGGAAAAACTGGTGCATGGCCCTTAGTTGGGCATTGTGTCTCTTGCTATTTTTTCAACTTTGTCTGGCTCAAGAGGCTGGCCCGGACGGCCGGGCAAAACATTTGACGCCCCCCCTTCGGGTCCTTTCTTGTTTGTAAGGTTGATTTGTCATTTCGCAAGCGCCTTGTTTTGCATATAGCTTCAATCAGAATTAAAAGGGTGGAGGTGCTTTTTAAATACACTCCAGGATACCTCTCGGTCCCCTCGTTCTATCAAATTCAACGCATCTGCAACACAATATTTCCCATAAATTTGCAACCACAGCCGCTCACGTCACACTAATTAACCAATATGAAAAGGCTCTTTTTCGTCCTTCTGTTTTGTCTGCTGCCTAAGCTCCTCCGGGGCCAGAATTATATCCTGTTCCAGCACAACATGTTCCTGGAATTATTTGGCACCTCAGGACGCCACCCCGAATATGGCAAAGCCGAATATACTGCCATTGTCGACGCATTCAAAAAAGATGGCTTCAACGTTATCAGCGAGTTGCGCCCAAAAGATACCGACCCACACGTATATGCTCAAAAAGTTGCACACCAGGTGGACAGCCTGTTAAAGAAAGGAGTACCTGCATCTCACATCACCATAGTTGGCACCTCCAAAGGTGGTTACATTGCGGCATGTACTTCATCATTACTTAAAAACAGGGAACTCAACTATGTATTTGTGGGCTGTTGTGTCGATGAAGAACGCCTTTATGATGGCATCCTGTTTTATGGCAATGTCCTTTCCATTTATGAAATCAGTGACTCATCAGGGCATTCCTGTCAGAGACAGCACATAAGGGCAGGCAACACCCTGAAGCGGTTCAAAGAGATAGAACTGCATACCGGACTTAAACACGGTTACCTCTACAAGGCACTTGACGAGTGGATCAAACCTGCAGAAAAATGGGCCCGGCAAAACTACGACGCCCCCACCGCCATAGACGCACCGTCACTCATCGACTGGCGACTGGAGGCAACATCCCATAAACCGTTCAATGGAATTGTAATGGTCGCTCAAAATGGAGCCACCCGTTATGCCAGATGCTTTGGAATGGCCGATCTTTTTAAAGAAATACCTTTAAAACTCAGCGACCAATTTGTCATTGGCTCAATCAGCGAGCAGATCACGGCCGTCCTGACGCTTCAGACTTATGAAAAAGGAATCATTAAATTGAATATTCCCATTCGGCATTATCTGCCAAATCTCCCAAACAAATGGGCAGATTCAGTCACCGTAGACCAACTACTTGCATACACCCACGGGATTGATGAAGATGACCCCGAAAAACCGCTAAAATTCAAACCGGGAAGCGCGTTCGACTATTCCCGGCGCGGATATGACCTGCTGGCACAAATACTGGAACAAACTACGCACAAATCATTTGCACAACTTGCAGGAGAACTTTTTATAAGGTGCGGCATGAATAACACTTGCCATCCCGATGCTCACAAGGACAGTAACCTCGTGAAATGTTATGAAGATGGTGGCCACAGCCAGCTCAAGGTGATTATTCCCGGCAAACTCAAGCAGGTGCCCCCCGTTGCCGCATGTGGTTTCATATCCACAGCCGAAGACCTGGCAACCTGGAACAACTGCCTCCATAACAATAAACTATTATCCCCTAAAACATACGAGTTGATGATCACACCTAAAAAGAACGCTATCCGGCAGCATCCCGTCCATGGCCCCACATTATATGGATATGGCATCACCACCGAAACCCTGAACGGCTTAGTGCAACTGGGCCAGACCGGATCGACTTCCGGCTATCCCTGCATGAATTTCTACTATCCAAAAACAAAAACTTCGCTAGTAATTTTATCCAATACAGCCTGGGAACCCGGTCAACCCCAAAAAACATTTCAACATCACCTGGCAATACAGAAGTTGGTGAAAGAAAGCCAGTGGGTTAAATAGGAGTTGCTACCCAATAAACTTACCCAACCATGATTTCTAATTCAATACAACGTCTGCAGCATATTTTAGAACAAGTTCCAAAGAAGCTAAATAATATCAGCGAAGCCGATTTCGATCACAAGCCTTCAGTAGAAAAATGGAGCAAAAAAGAAATTCTGGG
>CANCOG010000641.1 GCA_947379685.1 Flavipsychrobacter stenotrophus
TGCTACCGGCACAATGACTACAGGTGGACTTACTTTTACAAATAACACAATTACTGCTTCATTTGGTTCTGCTTTAGACCATTTGTCCACTCCGGTTGTTATCCGCCTGGTGACTCTTTCGCCTACAACTGGTTCTGGAAACCGTCCAAGTACAGCAATTGATGATTTCAACCTTAGCTGGACCGGTACTGCAACAATGGACGTAACTGAAGTATCTAACAACCCTGTAGTTGACCTCGCTGTTTTAGGTGATGCTTCTGCTGATAAGATCACTTTCAGCTATGGCGTTGAAACAGAAGGTAACTATACTTTGTCTATCTATGATCTGTCTGGCCGTATTTTACACACACAGACAATTGCAACTAAACCAGGTACTGAACAAGTTTCTGTTAATGGTTTGAACCTGGCTTCAGGTTTGTACATTGCTAAATTGAGCAATGGTAACAGTTCTGCTGTTGCTAAGATCAGCGTTCAATAATTAATTTTTCTCTCCATAATACTAAAGGCCTGTCACTTACCTGGCAGGCTTTTTTTATATGTTTTGTGCATATATGTTGTATGCCTTTGAAGTGCCTGGATACTGTAAAACCCGGCACTTTAAATTTATCATCCCACACTTACTGAAATCTATAATCGTTGCTTACATTTGTGTTTAATTTTTAAATTTTATTATGCGCCTTAACCTTACTTCTTTTTTTAAATTTTCCTTTTTAGTGAGTGCCTGTTCCGTGTGTGTGACCACCCATGCTCAGGTAAAAATACTTTTTGATGCAACAAAGGCCGAAATGGCAGGTAATGCCGACTGGGTAATAGATTACGATCAGACAAATATCAGGTTTAGTGGCAGTACGGGTTTAGCTTATACCACAGCTTCTGGTAACCAAAGCAACCCGCAACAAATACCAACACCGCCACAGAGCGGAATTACTGCCTCAACGGCCGAAACTTACTGGGACGGCGGCATTTCCAGCTGGGGCGTTGATTGCGCGAAAAAAGGATATACAGTAGAGACGCTTCCCTGGAATGGTATGATAACTTATGGTAATACCAGCAACGCACAAGATCTGACCCATTACAAAGTTTTTGTTGTTGCTGAACCCAATATTCCTTTCTCATCCGCTGAAAAGACTGCTCTGATGCAGTTCGTTCAAAACGGAGGTGGATTATTCATGATCTCCGACCACAATGTGAGTGACCGCAACAATGATGGCTATGATTCGCCGCATATCTGGGATGATTTTCTGACTACTAATAGTGTTCAGCCTTATCCATTTGGTTTTATATTCGATACTGTTGATATCAGCCAGACAACGACCGCCGTTTTTGCGGCCTCTACTGATTCTATCATACATGGCCCAATGGGCAATGTAACAAAAGTAATGTGGAGTGGTGGTACAACAATGACCCTGAATCCATCACAAAATGCATCAGTCAAAGGCGTAATTTATAAATCAGGTACTTCTTCTGCAGGTAATACAAATGCTATGGTGGCTTATGCCAGGTACGGAAAAGGAAAGGTTGCAGCAATGGGCGATAGTTCTCCCGCAGATGACAGCACGGGAAACCCTACATGTTCTTTGTATAATGGCTATTGGCATGATGCTTCTGGTAACCACCGCCTGCTGATCATGAATATGACTATCTGGTTGGCGCAGTATGATACTGTTAGCCATGTTGGTGTAACGGAAGTAAACCACGAACCAACCAGTATTATAGTTAGCCCTAATCCATCGCGCGGACAGATTTCTGTTTCGGCTGATGCGATGTTGAACAATGCAGAATTCGTAGTATTTGGTATCGCAGGTAATGTTGTTGTCAGGAAAACAGTTGGTGAAATGCACAAAGGAGAGCAGGTTCAGTTTAACCTTGAGCCAGGTTTGTACCTGTTGAAGGTATTGCATGAGGGTGGAGTACAAACTTCAAGGGTTATAATTTATTAGAATAAAGCAGATTTATGATAAAGAGAATTTTTAGCTGCATTACCATTTTTGTTTGTTTGGGTGTTCAGGAACAGTCGGCTTATGGCTGGGGTGTTTGGGGGCATAACAAAATAAACAGGGGAGCTATTCTGGCGCTGCCTAAGGAAATGGGCATGTTCTTTTATAACCATGCAGATTTCATTACGGAAGAATCGGTGGCACCGGATATTCGCAAATATACGATGAACGACAAATCGGAGTTTCCACGTCACTATATCGACCTGGAAAATTATCATTACGATGGTCCGGGTATGATGCCTAAAACCCGCGACGAAGCAATTGCAAAGTTCGGGAAGGATAGTGTAGATAAGTTTGGTACTTTGCCTTGGACGATTGAAGAAATGGAGGCCAAGTTGACGGCCGCTATGAAAGCAAAGAACAAAGCTGAAATTTTATTCATTGCTGCAAATCTTGCACATTACATAGGTGATGCACATATGCCATTGCATACAACTGAAAACCATGATGGCCAGCTGACCGGGCAAAAGGGTATTCATGCATTGTGGGAGTCGCAATTGCCGGAGCAATTTGGTAAAAACTATAGCTTTTTTGGGGAAGCTCGTTATATAGACAATATTGATGCTGAAACCTGGCGTTGTGTTGATAGCAGCCACACGCTTATTAGTGCGTTGTTATATAACGATAGAAAATTACGTAAGGACAAACCGGCTGAAAAGCTGTATAAACTTGGACCCAACGGCCAGCCTGAAAAGAACAAGTATGGTCAGGCTACACATTCGTTGGAATATGCACATGTGTATCATGAACTTTTGAACGGAATGGTGGAAAACCAATTGAAAGCTGCCATCTCCATGACTGCCAGCTATTGGTATACTGCCTGGGTAAACGCAGGCAAACCAGATCTTTCTGACCTTGACCCCAAGTACCTCACCGACCGAAATAAGAAATTTTATCAGGAAGACATGGGGTATTGGAAGAAGGGCAAGATTACAGGTTATAAAGTAATCAATGAGTATTAATCGCGCGTCGGTTAGTATAAAAATATATATCATGTCATTTTTGAAAAGGGGGAAGTATACTACTATTTCCCCTTCTTTTTTGGTGCTATTCTGCTTTTGTGTTGTTGTAACCTTTGTTTCAAAGGCACAGCAACTCAAAGTTTATCCTTCGCGTTCGGCACTTGAGCTGGCC
>CANCOG010000642.1 GCA_947379685.1 Flavipsychrobacter stenotrophus
AAGCGCCATTAACAGGCCTCCAACGAATATTGATTTTCTGTTGCCCCAATAACGGTCGGCAACATAACCTCCAATCAGGGGGGTAAGGTAGACAAGGCCGGTATAGCTACCATAAATACTAGCTGAAGTTGCTTTATCAAGCAATAGCATTTTGGTCATATACAAAATAAATATTGCACGCATACCATAGTAGCTGAACCTTTCCCAGAATTCTGTTACAAATAGTACATAGAGGCCCTTAGGGTGTCCTTTTTCTGATGAGTGGTTTTCGAATGGCATATCTAATGATGCGCCAGCGTTTTCGTCGTTTGAATTTGCCATATAATAGTGCTGTGATTTTACTGAAGTGCCAAAATAAAGAAAATAATTTACTCAAGTCGCTCCAATTTTAGTTTTTTTGCAGTGAATTAGAAAAAATGAAGAATTTACTCCTTTTGGGGGGAGGTGGACGAGAGTGTACACTTGCCTGGAAACTGAGCCAAAGCACATTGTGCGGCAATTTTTACATTGCTCCGGGAAATGCCGGTACAGCAGGGTATGGCACTAATTTGCCCATATCAGTTAATGATTTCGCAGCCATCAGGCAGGCTTGTTTAGATCACAAGATCGATATCTTGTTCCCGGGGCCGGAAGATCCATTGGTAGCTGGCATATATGATTTTTTCAAAAATGACCCCCTGCTTAAACATATTATAGTTGTTGGGCCTTCGAAAGAGGGAGCCCAACTGGAGGGTAGTAAGGCTTTTTCGAAAAAATTCATGGCACGCCATAATATACCGACAGCAGCCTACAAAGAATTTACACGCGATAGTTTTGAACAGGGTGTTGCGTTTATTAAACGCAGTGACCCGCCAATTGTTTTGAAAGCTGATGGACTTGCCGCTGGTAAGGGTGTCGTAATTGCCCAAACTACTATTGAGGCAATCAGGGCATTCAGGGCAATGGTCATGGATGAGCAGTTTGGCGACGCAAGTAAGAAAGTAGTAATCGAGCAATTCCTCGATGGTATCGAACTTTCAGTTTTTGCGCTCACAGATGGTACGAATTATGTGTTGCTGCCAGAGGCAAAGGACTACAAACGGGTAGGTGAAGGGGATACAGGACTGAATACCGGTGGTATGGGATCTATTTCGCCGGTACCATTTGCCGATCAGACGTTCATGCAAAAGGTGATCAGTCGTATTGTAGAGCCTACTGTTCAGGGGCTGAAAGCTGAAAATATAATTTATCAAGGTATTATTTTCTTTGGCCTGATCAAAGTTGGCGATGAACCTTTTGTTATCGAGTATAATTGCCGCATGGGTGATCCGGAAACCGAAGTAGTGATACCTCGACTTGAAAACGATCTGGTAGCGCTCATTTTAAAAATGGGTGAGGGGAAATTAAGTGAAGTAACAGTAAAATTCAGTGAAAGGGCTGCAGGTGCTGTTATGATGGTTTCTGGCGGTTACCCCGGCGATTATGCTAAGGGTAAAATAATGGCAGGTCTTGAAAAAGTAAAAGGAAGTTACCTTTTCCATGCGGGTACAGGACTCAACGATGGCAAAGTTGTTACCAGTGGCGGCAGGGTATTGGCAGTTACTTCACTTGGCAGCAATATAAAGGAAGCTTTGGCTAAGTCTTATGAAAACGCAGGGCTTATAGAATATGATGGTGCTTATTACAGGAAGGACATCGGTTGGGAATTCTGATCATGGTGTCCGACTGAGAGTCGAATTAACGAATTCTTGGCGCAGGTCAGTTTGTTTTAGGTACGTTTACCGTTAATATTACATTGCATATGTGTGTAGTGCACAAATTAAAATTGTTGTCATGAAAAAAATATTGAAGCGCGTTTTTATAACCCTCGCGGTTATTGTTGTCTTGTTTCTGCTGGCTGCCGTGCTCGTTCCAATTTTGTTTAAAGACAAAATTCTGGCAGTAGTCAAGAAGGAAATGAACGACAATCTCAATGCCACGACAGATTTTAAAGATGTGAATCTTTCGCTCTTTCATAGCTTTCCTCACCTTTCGGTAAGTATTGAACAGTTAAGTATCGTTGGTAAAGAGTCATTTAAGAGTGATACACTTATTGCAGCCAGCAGTATTGATGTGTCTCTTGACCTGATGAAAGCGATCAGCGGCACCTATGATATCCTCAATATCGGCTTGATCAATCCCCGCATACATGCTATCGTTCATCCGGATGGCGCTGCTAACTGGAATATTACTAAGCCGGACACCAGCGCGAAAAATGCGACTGCATCAAAGCCGTTTGCCATGAAACTGCGTAAGTACGGAATCGAGCATGGTTTTATCGAATATCTCGATCAACAGGGTAAAATGTTCGTTCAGTTGGAAAACCTGGAGCACGAAGGCTCCGGTGATTTCACAAGCGATGCATTTACACTGACAACACATACAACAGCCGATGCCATTACATTTGCCTATGGTGGCATTCCATATCTCAGCAGGGTGAAGACACTGGTGGATATTGACCTGCAGATTGATAACAAAGCCAGCAAGTACAGCTTTAATACAGAGAAAATTCAACTGAATGGGTTAAAGCTATCAACTAAAGGCTTTGTGCAAATGCCTGACACCAGCAACATTGTCATGGATGTTCAGTTCAGTACACCTTCTAATGATTTCAAAGACATTCTATCACTGGTGCCGGGTATTTACCAAAATAACTTTAAGGATATCAAAACTACCGGTAAGGCTACTTTGAATGGATTAGTGAAGGGCACTTATAACAGCAAACAAATGCCTGCTTATAAAATTGACCTCGGTATTCAGGATGGGTCGTTTCAGTACCCGGATCTGCCTTCAAAAGTTTCCAACATACAGGTTAAGTTGTCTGTTGATAATCCCGACGGGATTACCGATCATACTGTTGTGAATATTGAGAAGGGGCATATAGAATTTGGTAATGAGCCGTTTGACTTTAAATTGTTGCTGAAAACACCTGTCAGCAACCAATGGATAGATGCAACCATGAAGGGTAGGGTAGATTTGTCCCAAATGCAGAAATTTGTTAAGCTTGAAGCGGGTACGAAGCTATCAGGAATTGTTACTGCAGATGTTTCTGTAAAAGGGTCGATCGCTGCGGCGCAAAAACAGAAATACGACGAACTGGATGCAAAGGGA
>CANCOG010000643.1 GCA_947379685.1 Flavipsychrobacter stenotrophus
GGCCGCATGACAAAACTCGTGACCCCCTCCACCTTACGCGTCGAGCCTTTCTGTCAGCACTTTGGTACCTGCGGGGGCTGCAAATGGCAAATGCTCCCTTACGAATTGCAATTACAATATAAACAACAACAGGTTGCCGACCAGCTTCAAAGGATTGGACACGTGGAACTACCCGAAATGCAAACCATCATCGGCAGCCCGCACGAACGCTACTACCGCAATAAACTTGAATTTACATTCTCATCGCAACGCTACCGCACTTTCGAAGAAATTGGCGACCGTGACGAAAAATTCACACCTGAACCAGCCCTTGGCTTTCATGCGCCCGGCCTGTTCGATAAAGTTGTAGAGATACGTACCTGCTACCTGCAGCAAGACCCAACCAATCAACTACTCACAGTTGTTCGCGCCTATGCCGAAGAACACAAGTTTACTTTTTACGATTTCAAATCGCACACCGGATGGTTACGCAACATGGTGATAAGAGTAGCTACTACCGGCCAGATTCTGGTAAATGTCGTGATCAATTACGAGGACACAGATGCAAGGGAAGGCCTGCTGAAACACATTATCACCAACATACCAGAGATCACTTCGCTCAACTATACCGTTAATGCAAAGATGAATGACACCATCTATGACCAGGAAGTGATCTGCTGGCATGGCAAACCATTCATCGAAGAAAAGCTCGAAGACCTTACATTCAAGATCTCGCCTAAATCTTTCTTCCAAACCAACACCTACCAGGCAGAAGCATTGTACAGAGTTACCCGCGATTTCGCCGGACTTACCGGAACCGAAACCGTGTACGACCTCTATTGTGGAACAGGTAGCATCGGCATTTTCTGTGCAGCCAAAGCAAAGAAAATAATAGGCATCGAACTGGTAGAAGATGCTATAAAAGACGCACATGAAAATGCGGCAGTGAACGGCCTCGATCAATGTAAATTCTTTGCAGGTGATGTTGCTGATATTTGTAATGATGCGTTTTTTGCGGAACACGGCAAACCCGACGTCATCATTACAGACCCACCCCGCGCAGGCATGCACGAAAAACTCGTTCAGCAAATTCTAAAAATGCGCGCCCCAAAAGTAGTTTATGTAAGCTGCAACCCTGCCACCCAGGCCCGCGACCTCCAGCTACTCGACGTAGCCTACCGCATCACACGCCTCCAGCCAGTCGATATGTTCCCCCATACCCACCACATCGAAAATGTTGCATTACTGGAGTTAAAAGAAGAAAAAGAAGAAGCTGAACAATAATTCTAAGAAACGCTCTCGTGGTATATACCTGCCTCTTCAGGTAGATATATACCACGACAATGGCAAACAGCTAACCAGCCACTACATCGCTTAGAAATAAAACGAAATACGGGGCGCTGCGTGACCGCCCCCCCTTATCAATAACCGCCCAACCTTTTGCCCGACAAAAAACAAACCTGACAACCCACATCCCATTCATGCACTATCTGACCCTTCTACCGCAGGAAAAAACAGAGCCAAAACGACCATTTGAAAATCAACAAAAAAATACCTCGATTTTTTATTTCAAAATACATACCTTTGCGCTCCCTTGAGGAAATCATAAAGGTCAAATCAAAGGAAAGATGCGGGTGTGGTGAAATGGCAGACACGATAGACTTAGGATCTATTGCCGTGAGGTATGGGGGTTCGAGTCCCTCCACCCGCACCGAAAAGCGAAAACAGCAAAAACTGTTTTCGCTTTTTTTATTCCTCAATTCAGCGGCATAATTGCCTTTTTTCCTTATGGCGTTGTAAATCTGTGAATACGTAAATATAATTACACGGTCTTTGCGAGGTACGAAGCAATCTTACGAAACACAGAAAATGAAGCAAATCCGCCCACCTCTCGGTACGCTGATTTGCTTCGTGACTCCAAAAGGGCAGTCGCTCCAACGCAAAAAAATATACCATTTAAAGAATAAATGGCGTCAGAATCCCTTATTAAAAACATATCTCCTATTTAATGCAACTCATGTAATTTTGCACATGCGCACGGTTATATTTAAATTTGACTACTCTAACAATCATCGCTCATGAAAGCACTCGTTCTTACCGTCCTTGCTGCCTGTTCATTTGCCACGGCATCCGCCCAGGATGCGGATAAAATAAAGGAACTTGAGCAAAAGGTCCAGAGACTTGAAGAA
This sequence comes from Flavipsychrobacter stenotrophus, assembly GCA_947379685.1. GTDB lineage: Bacteria > Bacteroidota > Bacteroidia > Chitinophagales > Chitinophagaceae > Flavipsychrobacter > Flavipsychrobacter stenotropha_B. Next base: position 2,169 of record CANCOG010000643.1, read on the forward strand.
CGGTTGGCTAAAGTGGAGCATCATGTTGCAAATAGTCAGTCGACAACCCGCGAGGCTAAAAAAATGATGGAGGTAGCCCGCCGGCACGTAGATGTAGAAAAGTTGAACTTCAAATCAGCAGATATCCAAAAAGCAGAGCAGCTATATCAGAAAGCAGCCCAACTACTCTCAAATGATGAGTCAAAAGTATTGCTCGATAGTGTCGTTTCTATATATCCACAACTGAACCGGGCCGGTTGCGCGCAGCTCTACCGTGCCCAACAAGAGGCGGGAGAACTAAAAGAGCGACTACTAAAAGATTGCATCAACCGTTTCAACACCTGCTATTATCTTGACGGAGCTCAAGTTGGTCCGCTGGCCATATTTCAGCTGGCTTACTATTATCAGGAAACAGAAAGAAAACGGGATGCCCGAAAATTGTTTAAACAACTCCGCCACAAACACCCCGAAGCAGTAGGCCATGATGGCGAATTGCTCTCGAGTAAAATTGAATAATGGGAAAAGTCCTCCAACTCATTTTGAAATTAGTTTTATACCTTACCACTACTAATCAACCCACCAGCACTCGTAAAAAAGACATACCCAATGATCAGCCTGCACACTGTTTATGATTTTGGAAAAGAGGCAACTCCAAATGACGGTGGTTTGCATATGATTTGGCTATTCTTCTCCATCCCCGTAATATTTGCTCTGGTAATTCGCTATTTCAATCGCCGAAGTTCTTACGAAGATACATGGTACTTGGGTATATCCAGGCGCCAGCACAATGAAGGAGGACTTGTTTTATTTATGTTTATATTTGGGTTAGCTTTTATATGCATAAACATCGGGATAATGGCTACCTACCTGGACGCACGAAACATCTACTACAAAAAACTGTACAGAACCATCGAGGGAAGAGTCGAAAAATATCAACCCATGCCGCCTAACGGTCGAGGAACCGAGAGTTTCG
>CANCOG010000644.1 GCA_947379685.1 Flavipsychrobacter stenotrophus
GGTTGTTTTACTTCTTCAAACTCATTTCCTGGTACAACATCTTTATCAAACCATCAGCTAGTCCTATTTTGGGAACGTATATTTCGTCGGCATTGGCCCAGCGCATTACAGAAATATAGACCTGTAAAGCAGGTACAATTACATCGGCCCGGTCATCGCGGAGGTGATACAGGTGTTTTCGTTCTTCAAGGGTAGAATAACTGAGTTCTTTGTGATAATCTTTCAGTAGTTCTATGGGCAATGGCTTGCCTTCCTTGCGTTTTGAAATAGAGAATATCTTATTGATGTTTCCACCGGTACCTATTGCCTCCAGTGGCTGGTGATCGCGGGTGTGGGTTTTTATGTACCACTTCATGCGCTCCCAATGTTCATCGGAAACCTTGTTATGCAGTAACCTTATGGTACCGATATTAAATGACTCCTTAAATATAATTTGATTGTTGGAAAAGAGTGTTACCTCGGTGCTGCCACCTCCCACATCAATATACAAATATGATTTACTGCTGCCCAGGTTGTCGGCAATATGTGTTTCATACAATATGTTGGCTTCCTCGAGTCCGGTAATGATCTTTATTTCAAACCCTGTTTCAGCCAGTATTTCCTTCATTATCTCCGGCCCGTTCGATGCGTCCCGCATCGCAGAAGTAGCACATGCCTTGTAAGCTTCAACATTGTAGATGTTCATGATCAGGCGGTAGGCCTTCAGCGTTTCCATCAGTTTTCGTTTCTTTTCGTCAGAAACAAATCCATTATCAAACACATCGAACCCCAGCCTCAGCGGAATACGCAACAGCGTGAGCTTCGTAAAATCAACGGTTCCGTCTTTATACAAAGAGGTTTCACAAATCAGTAAGCGGGCGGCGTTGGAGCCTATGTCAATAGCAGCAAGTATCAATCCACGTATTTTTTATTGCGCAGGTATTTGTAAATAGCGACCTGCGAGCGTATTACCGGAACCCCTGCTGCCTTCTGTACATACAGGTTGTTCTGTTCATTGTCCAATTTACGCCCTTTTACGTTCTCAGCAAGCTGAATTTTCATGATTTCCATCAGTTCCTGCTGAATCTCGGCATCATAGATGGGACATGATACTTCCACCCTGTGATCAAGGTTCCGCACCATCCAGTCTGCCGATGAGATAAACACCTGTGGCTTACCGCCATTGTCGAAAATGAACACTCTCGCATGCTCCAGATAGTCATCAATTATGCTTAATGCCGTCATGTGGCTCTTAAACAATTTTTGCTCGGTATAGGCGCAGCAAATGCCCCTGATAATCAGCTTAATATCAACTCCTGCCTTGGCTGCAGCATATAATTTTTCAATCAAAACCTTATCGACCAGACTATTGAGTTTCACAATTATGGAACCCTTCTTTGATTTCTTGGTCAGTTTGATCTCTTTATCTATCAGTGCCAGAAATGCATCGCGCATATTAGTGGGGGCAATCGGCAGCGTTTTACAATTCAACAGGGCTGTGGTCTTCGCCAGCGGATTTTCGAGGTAATCAAAAACCTTATTGATATCTGCTATAATGTTACGGTTGGTAGTGAGCAGGCAATGGTCGCCATAATAGGTAGCTGTGTTTTCATTCAGGTTGCCAGTAGACACAAAGCCATATTGCTTTGTACGATTGAATTCACGCTTTTTAATGACACAGATCTTGGCGTGCACCTTCATATCGGGCTTACCGAGTATCACCTTTACCCCTTCTTCTTCCAGCTGGGCTTTCCAGCGCATGTTTGCTTCTTCATCGAACCGTGCGCGTAGTTCCAGCATGGCGGTAACCTCTTTACCATTACGAACGGCATTAATGAGCGCGTTAACGACCTTGGAATTTTTTGCAAGACGGTAACAGGTTATTCTAATGCTCTGAACATTTGGGTCAATCGCAGCTTCCCGCATCAAATCGATAATGGAATCGAAAGAATGATAGGGGAAGTGCAGCATTACATCCCTTTTCTCCAATACTTCCATTATACGTAGCGGCTGGCGCAGCAACTGGTGCACAAATGGTTGCTGCCTTGGCTTGATATCACTGAAAATGGAAGCAGGGAAATTGATGAAATCTTTAAAGTTGTGGGTTCTGCCTCCCGGTATCATATTGTCCTTTTTTACCAGCCCCAACCTTTTTGTAAGGTAGGTAAGTAAAGGAGGATCGATAAGGCGATCATATACGAAACGTGTTGCACGTCCTTTTTTGCGGTTTTTCAAACCCTTTTCGAGCTCGGAGATCAGATTTGTGCTCACATCATTATCGATATCCAGTTCAGCATCGCGGGTAACCTTGATGATGTAACCCATAAACCGGTTGAACCCGAACGGCGCAAACAGACCTGGGAGATTGTAACGAATAATGTCTTCCAGCAAAATAATGTCGGTAACTCCTTTCACTGAAGGGAGAATCACAAAACGCGGCAACACCTTAGTAGGTATTTCTATCAACGCATAGCGTTGCAACATGGATGACTGGGTATTCCCTAATACGCAGGCCAGATATATAGATTTATCGCGAAGCAAGGGGGTATGAGGAATCGTCTCTATCATGAGCGGGATAACCTGGGTACGCACCTTCTCCTCGAAATATTTTTTTACGAAATCCTTTTGGGTCTTTGTTAATTGCTTTTCATTTTTGATGTGCACACCCTTTCGCTGCAACTCTGCAATGATATCGGAAAATATACGGTCGAATTCGGTTTGCTGGGCAATTACCGTTTGCTGTATTTTCTTGAGTATTTTATCCGGGTTGGCTTCGAGGTGCATCTTGGCTTCCTTGCCCAATAGTACCATCCTGCTGAGTGCTGCCACCCGCACCCTGAAAAACTCATCGAGGTTATTGGAGAAAATACCGAGGAAACGAAGACGGTCATGAATGTGGTTGGAACTATCATTAGCTTCCTGTAAAACACGGGCGTTAAATGCAAGCCAGCTGAGATCTCTTACTATGGTGTGCTTTGTATAGTTTATCATGTAGCTGTGAAATTCAATGTCACTAAATTAACGGAATTTACTTTGCGGCCCTAACTGCTCACAAGCAGGTTTTCGCGAGACGTTAAGTTAATGAAATTGCTGTCAAATTGCCAAATATAACCCGTTGGCCTGTTTTAAATAAGACTC
>CANCOG010000645.1 GCA_947379685.1 Flavipsychrobacter stenotrophus
AATCAATATACGAGTAACCCATATAAACCTGTCCCATACACAGAAGATGTTCATTTCAGGCGAACTGCAGAGTACATGGACGATGATCAGAGATTTGCAGCGCGCCGGCCCGACGTTTTGGTTTATCAGACGGATACTTTAACTGAAAACACTACACTGGCGGGCCCGGTGATAGCAGATATTTTTACTGCTATAAGCACAACGGATGCCGATTTTGTTGTTAAACTGATAGATGTCTTTCCAGATAATTTTACATATGACACACTAAAAGACGGAAAAGGCAATACTAAGGAATACCCTATGGGCGGTTACCAAATGATGGTACGCGGTGAGATCATGCGTGGTCGGTATCGCAATAGTTTTACTAATCCTGAAGCTTTCGTGCCAGGCAAGGTAACAGAGGTGAAATTTAAACTACCGGATGTCGCTCATGTATTTAAGAAGGGGCATCGCATAATGGTTCAGGTACAAAGCTCCTGGTTCCCATTGGCAGACCGTAACCCACAAAAATTTGTAGACATATACCATTGCACAAAGGATGATTTTGTGAATTGTGATGTACAGATAATGTGCAGCGGTGAGCAGGCTTCGAGTATTATCCTGCCTGTTATCAAAAGTGAATAAAGAAAAGCTGCTATTTGAGCAATTAGCCCTGCCTACTTCTGCAGGGTTGCCAGAAACATGCAATCGGCGTGTATTTCCGTACCATCGATCAGCTGCTGGTTCAATAATGTTAGCCCGGTGTCCCGTATGATTGCCGCTACAACTGCTTCATTTTCTTCACGAAAAACAGAACAGGTAATGTAAATAAGACGACCACCCGGTTTAAGGTATCTGGAGACATTTACAGCGATGCTTTTTTGCAAGTTGTTGAACCTAACAATGGTTGCCGGATCGAAGAAATACATTTGTTCCGGTGTTCTTGCCCACGTTCCTGAACCACTGCATGGAGCATCGCAAATAATATGATCGAATTGTTGTTTCCCCAGAGCCTTATTCAAATTAACCAGATCGCATACATCCGTCACTATCGCAACAGGGGCTTTATGACCATATAATTTGAATCTTTCTTTGAGGTTATTGAGTATTGATGCCCGAACGTCGGTTACAGTTAACTGTACTGAAGGTTCTAAATCCTTCAAAAGCAGAGATTTCCCTCCGGCACCTGAGCAGCAGTCATACCATTTTTCATTTTTATTTGGTTTGAAAAAAGTGCCTGTTGCCTGGGAAGATGCATCCTGAACAACATAAGTTTCAGCAGGCAATAGTGTATCTATTTTGGCACCGTTGGGTAGCGAAAGGCAGTCGCTTGTCACAAACCTGAAAGGTATGCCAGCCTGGTTCAATATGCTTATTATCTTATCTTTTTCCTTCCTTATCCTGATAAACAGGTCCGGTTGAAGCAAGAGCGAGTCCAACCACTTTTCTTTGGTTAACCCGTCAGAGAGTTGAATTGGATAAGGAAAAATTGTGGTTCTATCAAACAACATTGTGATCGTCGCTTCCTCTCCTTTATATAAAACCTGCACAACTGCTTTGTTTCCACATAATTGCAGGCAAGACCGCATTTTTTCTTCAAAACTGCTTTCAGTCTCAGTAGATTCTGTAACCTGAATACCCTTGGCGCACCTATACCAGCAATAGGCCATTTCACTTAGCACACGCCGGTCGCGGCTACCGAGCTTTGGGTATTGCTTAAAGTAATCTTTGAGAAAATGAGACAACGGCAGACTACCATTGTAGGTTTCAACTATGATCTGTATGTGCTGCCATATGTAACGCATCGGGACGGCGAAATTAGGCTAAATGACTTTGTAAACCGTGCCCTAATCTATCTCTATCTTTTTTACGATGGATTGCCCGGCACATCTCACCTCAACAAAATACATTCCTGGTGGAATTGACAAAATGTCAAATAAAATCTCTTGACTACCTTCTAAGGCTTCGTGGCTCTGCCACCTACCAACAGGAGCGCCCAAAACATCAACAATAACGATATCGACATATGAAGGCCTAAGCAACGAAAAATCGACCCTAAATTTGCCGGATGATGGGTTCGGGGAAATCTTCACCTCGATAGGCTTGTAAAAGTCAAATATTGATGCAACTGAATAACAATTGTTTATGGTAACCCTTTTGTTCGTAAAGGTCCCCATCGCATTAACTGTTTTGGCGAAAATGAGGCCAAGTAGTGGGTGATGAACACCGGGAGTGAGCCATGCGAAACTATCAATCTTAGTAATTGATTTTAAATATGGCCATTGCATAGAAACTTCTGTGTCATAATAAACTGAGCAGATGTGGAGCCTCAATGTACTATCATAAATACCCCCGGGAAGAATTAATTTCCCATAACCATCGCAATTGAATGTGTCATATTCAGTAGTGGTGTCAAAAATCGTTTCATATATAGAGTTTGTAAACGAGGTGCCAAATCCAAATGGATAATGCATCTCTTGGATTGGGCAGGTCCATGGAAAAGCTGCACCCGCAAAATCAGGTGTAGCTGTTCCTAACTGAACCAAACTATCAGAGGTCGATGAATAATATTCATAACGTGGGTCATGTGGAGGGGGCCTAAAATAATATTTCACCAGATTACACTCCGGAAAAAAACTACAAAAATGCGTATCAACACAATCAGAATAAAATACAGTATCCGGGAACGGTTGCACATGCAGCATGGAAAAATCCCAGATTCGGTTAGCGCCTCCGCCGCCATCTGTAATTCCCGTTGTGTCGCACGGCATGGAGATCGTCCGGTCTCCGGGAATTGGACTGAAGTTGGCTGCGGTAATTACCGGTTGCGCCCTTAGTGCAGATAGGGCAACTAATAATAAAATGGTTATGGCTGTTAGTTTCATAAGCGGGTATGTCTCTAATAAGACGACCATTCAGTACAATTTCTTTGGTTTCAGACAAATTATACTAATAAAAAATCCTTCCATTCAACAATTTGAATGGAAGGATCTGCAATTTTTGAATAGCTGACTTATCAAAGCACTACCTGATTGTCGTTCTGCTGCTCAGCATATTCTTTGGGTCCTCGCTATACTTATCTTTAATACGCTTCAGCTGATCAAAATGTTGCTGGAAATACTCCATAA
>CANCOG010000646.1 GCA_947379685.1 Flavipsychrobacter stenotrophus
CCCTCATCATCTCCCTTTGATTTGCTACTCTTTGAAGACGACCCTTCGGATTCATCAGAAGAGGACGAACGCTTATCAGAAGAGGATGAATTACCATCCCTTTGCTCGCTCTTATCTTTCTTTACCCTTACTCGGCTCCGGAGATCTCCCAATTGTGCCTGCGCACTGAAATTGCCAATAACCAACGCTACAAGCAATGTAAACATGAGGACTTTTCTGTTCATAGACTTTTTTTTACAGCCAATTTATACCGGAGTATTTAGATGTAGCATATATATTACACAACTGTTACAATAAATTACTTAAGTGTGCAATGGACACTATGTCTGGGTTGTCAGCAATTACAAAAAAACATTTATATTTACAGTATGTCAAGATTGCTTGTTTTGTCAATGATGTTATTCCTGATCCAAGGCAGTGCTTTGGGCCAACCACCCGCTGCTATCAATCTGAAACACTATGTAGTAGCGGACAAAAAATTGGGAACTATCAACTGCTATGTCACCGATAAAGGTATTGACAAAGAAAAGCCCTTGCTGCTGTATCTCGATGGCTCTGGTGACAGGCCACTCTTTCGGTTTAAAATTGACTCGGCCCGCAAAAGCAACATCATGTACTCCACTATCACGTTCAACTACGATAGCCTGGCTGCCTTGTACCATGTTGTTTTTATTTCCAAGCCCGGAGTTAAGTTCGCCGATTCAGTTTTTGTAAGTTCCCTTGATTCAAATGTTGAAACTAATACGCCCGCCGAATATACCACCAGGTTATCCGCCGGTTGGCGGGCAGAGGCGGCCTCGGCTGTGCTCGACTTTTTACCTGGGGTGTTAAAAGTGGACGCAAGGAAGGTAGTGGTAATGGGCTATTCCGAAGGATCGCAGGTAGCACCACATGTTGCGGTCTTGAATAAAAAGGTCACTCATGTTGTTCTCTTTTCCGGTAACGGAATAAACCAGCTATACGATTTTATTATCCAGGAGCGCCTGCGGGCAGGGAGGGGAGAAATATCACATGAAGAGGCACAAACCAATATCGGCGCGCTCATGAGTACATTCAGCAATATTTATAAACATCCGCTTTCTACCGATAGTTTCTGGGCAGGGCATACCTATTTACGGTGGTCAAGTTTCTGCAATACCGACCCAATGGACTATATGTTGCAATTGAAAATTCCCATTTACCTGGCCATGGGTACCGCCGACGAGAATACGCAGGTGTTGAGTACCGATTACCTTGCACTTGAGTTTTTAAGAAGGGGCAAGAATAATCTTATCTACAAGTCATACCCTTCATGCAATCATTTCTTTCAGAAGATAATTAAAAATGCGCCTCCGGAAGATCACCTCGATGAAGTAACGAATGAGATGTTTGAATGGCTGAATAAACAATAACGTTGTACTGATATCTGCTACTTCAAAATATCATCATTGATAACCATATTTGAATTGTACTAAGTATTTTTGGACAACCCCAACTATCGCACTACCCCTCAATCAAATAACCATGAACAAACGGAACATTGTTATAAATGCGTCAATGATTTTTGTCCTGGCAACTTTATGGCAGCAGACATTGCACGAGTTTGCACATTTTGTGGCTGCTATCCTGCTGCATTCGAAAGATGTAACCCTCTTCCACAACTATGTACAGCACGACACGTCGGCTCTGTCCCTCAACAGCACCTTAGTCATTGCCGCAGCCGGACCCTTGTTTAGTTTGCTGGTGGGTGTACTTTTTCAAAGTGTTTGTGCCAACTTCGCAAAGCGAAATCTGCTCTTTCTGTTTTTCCTGTACTTAAGCGCATTCGGCTACATCAATTTCGGTGGTTACCTGCTGGTGAGCCCATTTTTCAGGGGTGGAGATACCGGCTATATTTTTGCCCAACTTAACTTCCCACTCTGGCTCACCATCTTGTGTGCTATAGGCGGTTGTGTCTTTCTCTTTTTCTCCATGAAAATGCTATGCAAATATTTCATTGAAATGGGAACTGAGACCATCATCAATGACAAGGCACAAAGGAAGGCGTTCATAGGCTCAATTATTGAAAACCCGCTCTACATAGGTGTTGCAGCAACTACATTGCTCAACTTACCCGTTGTAACCTTTCTTAGTTTATTGTATCCAATTTGCAGTCCCTTCACGTTGTTTTGGACATTCGGTTACCTGTATGACACCAACTACCCCATGCAAAAGGCAAATAAAAACCTTTCAACCATAGAAAAACTTTCATGGCCGTTAATTACATTTTTTGTGGTATCAGCTATTGTTAATCGGTTGCTGGTGTATGGGGTTAGATTTTGATTATGTGGGTAGATGAAAGCAAATTTCCGGATCACCCGTCCAAACACAATACTCACTCCAACCAATAAGTAGTTTTATAGCCGAGTTAAAAATGCAAAAACGAACCAAAACATCCCTGCTCCTCATTTGCGTATTGATTTCAACTTGCCTAACATACAACCTATACCCGATTGGCAAAATACCTCCGGGAGTTACTGTTGATAAAATAGTAGTAGTAAAATCAGAACGGAAATTACTGGCATTCGCCGACGGCCGAATCGTAAAAACCTATACCATCGCTCTGGGAAGGAATCCGATCGGCAAAAAGCAATATGAAGGCGACAAGAGAACCCCGGAAGGTGTGTACTTCATCAATGACAAGCGGGCAAACAGTAAGTTTTATAAAAACCTCGGCATATCGTACCCCAATGATAGCGACCTAACCAATGCCAGGACAATCGGCAAACCAGCTGGCGGCGACGTAAAGATTCATGGCCTGCAAAACGGACTCGGTTTCATTGGCAGGATGCAAGCCTGGGCAGACTGGACAGCCGGCTGTATAGCACTCACTAATCAGGAATTGGATGATCTGTACGCACATACCGAAGTAGGAACTCCCATTGAAATTAGGCCGTGATGAACGGCAAATAAGTTGGACTATAGCCAGAAAGGCGTTCAGACTCGAATTGATTCCCTTTTGTGAACTAGAATTTACTATCTTTACTTGTAAAATAATCCATACTATAAATTTCTAATAATTTTTGATGAAAATGTAAAACATTTATTATGAAAAACTACTCCATTTCTCTGCTTTTTTTCTT
>CANCOG010000647.1 GCA_947379685.1 Flavipsychrobacter stenotrophus
GGATTTGCTCACGGGGTCTATCAGTACATTTTTATAGGAAAGGTCGGAATGGGCCAACCCGGCAGCATGCAATCTTTTTACGCCCCGTGAAATGTTTACGCAAATCTGGAAGTAGCTGAGCCAGTTGCCGAGTTCAGAATCATCAAGCCTGAGTGCAAATTGCTTATTCCTGAATTTTGCCGAACCAAACCATTTCCCTTCTTTCTCCTTGCCCTTTATTAAATCATTGGCGGCGTAGCCTTTAGCAAAAAAGAAGTTCTTATTATAAACGGGCACTATAAGACCAATAAGTTTATTAAGCTCTATAACATCGGTAGGCCAGCAATAAAGATCCTTATAGTATGCGCCCCCCAACTTATTAAAAAAACTATCGTAGTACTGGGTGACAATTTTCTTCAGCCGCTCCTTGGAGTTGTAGTCCTGCACATCGCGATAGAAGGCAACAACGTATGTTTTATCGGGACTAAAGAAAACGTCCTTCATACCGCCGCGCATAGGTTCACCCGTATCAACATACTGATACGTTTTACCGCTGATTATTGAGGTTACTGATATTGTCGAACTCATTGCCTTCTATTTCGCCCACATGCAGGTAACTTGATTCTACCCTAAGCGAAGCGCTTCATTTAAAATTGTAAATTAGTAAACTATTGCCAATGTCCGGTCATCATGATTACCAGGGCTCCAGAAATCCATCCATGCAGATAGCTGTTGTGCAATATTTTTATTCTCCGGGTTGAAATCTACTGCAGCCTTATCTTCATTCTCTCCATTCAGGTCAGCGAGAAACACTTTCCAGTTCTCCAACTTCTCCAGGTTCGCTTCAACTATAAACTTAGGGTCATATACCCCATCGGTCATCATCATCAGGTATGAAAAATCATCTACCAGCTTGAATTTAAATCGGGTATAGAATTTATCGGAAGTAAAAATATCGGGCATTGTTATAAATCGCGTTCCACCGCCATACTCACCTACATCCAGCCAGTTCATTAATATAACTTCACTCTCCCCTTTTGTGATGAGTGCAATTGGGCAATCACCAACCCCAAAAGACAGGAATGCATAACCAAAAGAATACTTTTTGTATGCCGTAAAAATTAGTGTGCTATGAAAGTCCTTCAAATCATTACCGCTTTCTTTAGAAAGTGTAACAAGACTCTGGTGCGCGAACCAAGCCGCCTTTGAAAGAAGATCCGAGATCAATTGACTTAATTTCTTCTGCACCTCTTCCCCACCCTGCGCCTTGAGTAACCCAAGCGTCTCATCAATAACTTGTGACGATTCTGGGGTAATATTATTTCCGAAATAATCTATAATTGCGTTGCAGGCTACCGCCGACCCCTGCCTGGATAGACGAGCCGAACCGGCTCCGTCGGCAACGGCTATTACATTCCAGCCGGTTTCGTCAAAATGTTTAAAAGAAAAATCATCATCGCGGTAGCTGCCTACATTTGCATGTGATCGGCCCCTCTTCGATGCGACGACAATATGCCGGTCGCCAAGTGTTGCTGCAGTAGCTATATTATCTTCCTTCCAGTATATCCCTTCTGTATCGCTAGGCTTGTTTTTCCAAAGCGTTTTAGGATCAGGATTAATTGTTAAGGTAATTATCTTTTCATTGAGGGGTGCTGTTTCAGTGCTGCCCTTCAATCGGAATTTCAGCTTCAATTTAAAATCTCCGCTTTGTACCGGTATGCCAGCAATAACTGAAGACTGGCTTTCATAAGTGACACCCAAGCCATCAAGGCCTATAAGTTCAACATACGTAACATCATCCCAGCCAAGTTGCTTAAAATCCAGTACGGCGCTGTATTCCTTGCCAATAGTACCATTAGGAATGACAACGGACTGCCGGTAAATATCTTCGAGTCTGCTTTTCATAATCCAGATTGAAATTAGTGATTTTTGGGTTGCGAGAATCAATTCAACCTGCCTCACGACGTTCTCGTCATCCAGGAATGCATCCAACAAGCCCGATTTCGAATCATCGGGTGCCACTTTTTTGGCTTCAAATAATTTCAGAATATATTTCTTCGTTTGGTCCAATTGATCAGGTTTTGCAAGGCTTCAAAAACAGGGCCGCGATATTACATATGTACATTCACAGAATTAAGATAGACGATTCCGGGCCCGGTTACTTTAAGCATCGAAAGCCCTTCGCCTCCAAGCAAATTGGTTCCTGAAAAATGCGGAGATGCCTGGTTCTCCATATGTGCGCTCATGCAAATGAAACTCTTTTCATCTATATAAACGGTCTCCCCCGCCTTAATGTCAAGCGTTATAGGTGATCCAATGGCATCTAAAAATACGGTGCAATAACCGCTTATTTTTTGCATCAGTAAACCTGTTCCGCCAATGAAAGACGTCAGGTTGAGTTTGAAATCAACATCTACTTTATCAGAAGAAGCGACATAGCTCCCTGCCCGGCAAATAATTGCACCGCCAGGTAAGGTTTTCAGATTCACTGGCAGCAAACCAGAATGCCCGGCTAATGCCAGTTTCTTCAGCCCCTGGTGCATGTTACATAGCTCGACAAGAAATATACTTTCGCCAGAAAGCTTTCTTTTTATCATACCACCAACACCTTTGTCAAGGACTTTCAGCGTGGACTGAATCCCTTCTTCATAGTAAATTAAGGCCGCCTTTTCACAATAGAAATGTTCGTTGTATTCCAGTTCAACCTGAAGACATTTCAGGTCATTACCTATCAGTTTTACATTCATAAATTCTTTATCATACTTCCAACAAAATAAATTAATGCATTGAGAACTTAACACAAAGGCCAATAAGGCACTCACAAAGCGAACAATTTTCGATATGACACCGACGAATTAGGCGCACAAAGTACAGCTATCACAAATACACAAACCAGGTCGCTAAAAAATAAATCAACAACAATTTTAGAAAAGTGATCAAATTACCAGGCTTAACTCTTGAGGGGGATCGGGCAATTGCATTCTTTCACCAGTACCCTGACTATCGTTACCTTGCTGAATGCTGTCGGAAACCCATTTAAAAAATTGTTTGAGAGTAGAGCTATCAGCCGTATCGAGATGTACTACGCTATCTGTAAGGTTTTTCAACATGGAAGTATC
>CANCOG010000648.1 GCA_947379685.1 Flavipsychrobacter stenotrophus
CGAACCAGTGGGTGTCTGGCCCCAAATTTCCCCGCATGAATGATCTTCCATATCTCCATCGAAAGAATAATAAAAAATAGAAATATCCCCATCATCATGGATTTTCCATTTATCAGCAGCTGAAATAAAAAATGGTTTTGTGGGTTTAAACGTAATTTTATTGCCTATACTAGGATTTGCAGCATCGGTCTGCCCTTGCGACAACCTATTTCACCTCAATTTTTTCTCCGTAAAAGCTCGCTTGCTTGTTATTAATGAGATCAAGCATCATTTTCACTCTTGCAAGCTTTTCCCTGAACATTTCCCGAAAAACAGTCTCACCCATTGGCGCATTAAAAGCAACGCAGGAGAGGCCTTTATGATTAGCTATGTACAGCGCTCTTTGATTATGAAATTCCTGAGAAATAATTGTGAAAGATTTTTGGCCAAAAATATCCCTGCATCTTAAAATACTATCCAGAGTCCTAAATCCCGCATTATCCATTATAATGTGACTTGCCGGCACTCCTTTGGCAATCAGGTCGTTCTTCATAAGTAGTGGTTCATTATAATATTGCGTACTATTATCCCCGCTAACAATTATTATATCAACCTTACCCGACATGTATAATGCAACCGCTGCATCAATCCTGTTTTGATAGTAGGTGTTAATGATTTGCCTGCTCTTGTCGTGGTACTTAGCAGTGCCCAGCAATAAACCTACTTTATTTTTTGGAACCGCATTTACATCATCAAAATGTTGACGACTAGTGCTACTATTCACAATAAAATTTACGATAACAATCACAGATATTATGATTGTCACTATAACTACTCCAACAATGCGTAACACATTTTTCACCATGATAGCAATAAAACAGGCTCAAGATACCTCATTTAGCCATAATATTCAACGCATAAAATAAAATAAAAATACATCCAAACCAACAATATGGATAACGGAAATAATTTCAGTTTGGTATTGCTGACTCAAGAAGGTTTTTGTAATTCTTATTGGCATTGACCTGGACGCAATGCTTTACCTACTTATTAACATTTCTGCTTAAAGTCAATATTTCATTCTACAATCATAATAGCCTATTTTTGCACACTTTAAATTCTTAGCATGCACCAACTCCAGATGGTTGACCTGAAAAGGCAATACCATAAGATCAAAAACGAAGTAGATAAAGCTATAGAGCACGTTTTGGAAAGCTCTGCATTTATTGGTGGCCCCGATGTGCACCAGTTTGGGAAGGAACTTGCTGAATATCTTGGGGTTAAACATGTGATCCCCTGTGCAAATGGCACCGATGCCCTGCAAATAGCGCTCATGGCACTCGGCCTCAAACCGGGCGATGAAGTGATCACCCCTTCATATACTTACATAGCAACCGTAGAAGTTGTTGCTCTGCTGGGTCTTACACCAATTTTTGTGGAAGTAGATGCAAACACGTTCACAATTAATATTGAAAGCGTAAAGCAGGCAATTACCCCCAAAACAAAAGCAATTATTCCGGTTCACATATTCGGGCAGTGCGTGAATATGGAGCCGCTACTGGCTTTGGCCAAGGAGCATAATATAGCTGTTATAGAAGATAATGCTCAGGCAATTGGAAGTACCTACACATTCTCGAATGGCACAACAGCCAAGACCGGGTCTATGGGAACTATCGGCACTACCTCATTCTTCCCATCTAAAAACCTGGGTGCATTTGGCGATGGTGGCGCAATGTTCACCAACGAGGATGCACTTGCTGAAAAGCTTAAAATGGTTGCAAACCATGGCCAGAAAGTAAAGTACTATCATGAAATGGTTGGCTGTAACAGCCGTCTCGATACAGTTCAGGCTGCGATACTGCGCATAAAACTGCGCCACCTGGATGAGTATTGCTATGCCCGCCGTAAGGCCGCTGATTTTTATGATAAGGCCTTAAAAAACCATCCGAAGATCACAACACCGTACAGGGCACCATATTCTTACCATGTTTTTCATCAGTACACCCTGCAACTGACTGATTTCGACAGGAATAAATTGCATGAAGCTCTGGCGGCAAGGAAAATCCCTTCGATGATCTATTATCCTGTTGCTTGCCACAACCAGAACATGCTCAAAAACTATCACCCGGCCGAATACAATTTCCCGGTGACGGATATGCTGCTGGACAAGGTTATTTCCCTGCCTATGCATACAGAGCTGACCGAAGAAGAACTTACATATATTACACAAAACGTACTAGAAATTCTAGGATAAAAGACACATAATGAAAGTAACAACCACCCCTATAGATGGTTTATTGATATTGGAACCCGTTGTTCATGGAGATGAGCGAGGCTATTTTTTTGAAAGCTATAATAAAACAACTTTTGAATCGGTTACCGGCTTAAAAATTGATTTTGTGCAGGATAACCAGGCGCGTTCCGTAAAAAATGTGTTGCGTGGTTTGCATTACCAAAATAACCCTGTGCCTCAAACTAAGCTCCTCAGGGTACTCGAAGGCCGAATCTGGGATGTTGCAGTCGATATCCGGAAAGAAAGTAAAACTTATGGACAGTGGTACGGTGTAGAATTATCGGCTGAAAACAAACTGCAGTTTTTAATTCCTCATGGCTTTGCACATGGTTATGCCGTCTTGAGCGATACTGCTGAAGTATTCTATAAGTGCGACAACCTGTACAACAAACCATGCGAGGGCGGTGTCTTCTATGGCGACCCGGCAATAGGAATCGATTGGAAAATAGACCTTTCAATGGGCATTTTTTCAGAAAAAGACCTTAAACAGCCACTGCTGGCCAATGCAAATAATAATTTCTAGTGCAAAAATGCTGAGCACTTTTTGAGCAAAATAAACGAAGGGAGCAGTTGTTGTTCCCTTTTTTGCAAAAAAAACAGACTTTAAACGAAAAATAACGTGGTAGTTGCTTTATTGGTTACGAGTTAATTAGTGAAAGAAATTTTCCAATTTTTCACATTAATTAAGGGCCGAAAGCTTTTAGCCATTGAACCATTGTATATATTTGTTCCCATGAAGGTAGTTATTTTTGCAGGCGGCAGAGGTACCCGTATATCCGAAGAATCTTCCCTGAGGCCAAAGCCCATGATAGAAATAG
>CANCOG010000649.1 GCA_947379685.1 Flavipsychrobacter stenotrophus
AGGCGGGTAATACGTTTGGTCCAGGTTTGAGTCTCGGTATGTTTCGCTTTGACTATTGGTTGCTTGCCCTTTTGTTGCCCATATGCCAGTGACGTAAGGGACAGCAATATCACATACAACCGAAATTGAGCCATTTGACGGAATTTTTACTAAAGTAAGTAAAATACAGGTTTGTACATGCCTGAATAGAAAATATTGATTAGAAAATGGATGTAATTGGCCAGGGAAAGCGAAGGAGGTTAAAAATTATTAATAAAATCTTTAGGCGATAAGATTGGTATGTCCATAAAAGGATGTAACACTAATAAGTCATTGTCTCCCGTAATAATGCAGTCTGCTAAACTGTCAACAGCCAATTCAAGAAATTTGTTGTCTTTTTTATCTCTGCATTTATCAACCTTGGAGGTTACATCGACCAACAATGCCATTTTTTCAAATGCTAAAATATTTTGTTTTCTTTCTGCGGGGGAGATGTATTTGTCGAATTTTTTCCTTTCAAATGTAGAATTAAACTCGTCGAGTGTTTCTTTCGAGCAGGCAATAATACCTTTTTCAAGAGCGTGATCATAAGCACTCCTGCTAATTGAAGAGCGCAAAAGGTGGGCACTGATAATTGCATTAGTGTCAAAAACGAATATCCTAATCATTATCCTTTAATAATTGATCCAGAATATCTGAATTTAGTCCTTTCGCCTCGGCTTCTCTTCCAATATTGTCCAACATTTTTTTATAGCCTGGCAGGTTATGATCATTGATTACTTTTTTCAGCATAAGATTCACAGCTTTGCTAAATTCCATTTTATACTCAGGGCTGAAGCTATTATACATTGAGCCGCAAGTATCATCGACGTTAATTATAATACTTTCCATGTCATTATTTTAATAAGTATAAAGTTACGGACTATTTCGTGAATTTGAAACGCCTACTTCTTTACCACCCACAATTTCTGCACATGCTCCGCCGCCAGTTTCATATCAAGGCCATTCATACACTTAAAGTGCTTTTTGGGGCATTTGTTATAGCCCAGCTTGCTGCAGGGGTGGCAGCCAAGTGACTTATTTTCCATAATTATAGACTGCGGTGCAATCCTCGCTTTCAGGCTATTGTAGCCGTAATAAGGAAACATACCCAGTTCTGGTGATGTATTACCCCAAAGTGATATAATTGGTTTTTGGAAGGCCGCAGCTACATGCATCAGCCCTGTATCGTTACTGATAACAACTTTTGCATATTTTACCAGTTGCGCTGATTCATTCAGGTTGAACTTGCCACAGGAATTATATATTTTAATAGTGTCCTGTGCTGCTATCTGGCTACCTTCATCCCTGTCTTCAGGCCCACCAATCAGTATAACAGGAAAGGGCACAGCTAAGCAAAATTTCTTCCATTGCTCCACCGGTAGCTTCTTGGTATTATAAGAACCGCCGATAACGCAGGCCACGAACCCGCCCCAGTGGCTCATGGGTATATCATTATTGCTGAGCTCCATGTTCTCGGGTATCATGTAGTCGAGCCCCTTACCGTCGTTATGCACATTAATGGGCTCAGCCGCCTCGAAATAACGCTCTACTATGCTTTTGTCCGGCATCAGGTCCAGCTTGAGGTTAGTGAGCAACCATTTTTTGATATTCAGCTTAGGAAATGCTTTTGAGGGAACATCAAGCGCCTTCTTCACCCTGGCGGTTCGCAGGTTGTTATGAAGATCGACAACAAAATCAAAGTCTTCGGCCTTGAGCTCCTCAATTACTTTATCCAGGTTGTCATCAAAAAGGTGTAATTTATCTATATTAGTGTTATAGGTAAGCAATGGCCAGAATGCGGCCTTTGTGAGGTAATGAACTTTAACTTCCGGGTGTTGTTGTTTCAGGCAGCGTACTACAGGTGTGGTTAATACAATGTCGCCGATAGAGGAAAAACGGATGATCAGTACCTTCATTAATAAAATTAAATTAGAACGTATATTGCCTATGTACGCGGCAGGCTTTCAATTGAAAAAAGCCTGGTTACCGGCAACATATTAAAACTCCAATGTGTGGAAAAAATTGTTTCAGACTGTATAAATGCCGAAAAATGATTACGTTTAATTGGGTGAATAAGTGAGTTCGCACCACGCCTTGGAGTCAGTAACACCCAGAGCATCTTTCGCCGCATTGCAAATACCAATTACACTATTTGCATACAATTTAGTGTCAGGCATGTGAGCAAGCACCTTAGCATAAATCGTACGTCCAGATCCAGGATTGAAAATTTTAATAACAGTTCCTGGCTGCGACATGCTATGGAATGCATAAAATATTTTATTGCTCCCTGCTTTATCAAAAAATACTACGGTGCCTTTTTCTGTAAGTATGTTGGTACCATTCCTGGTTTGTACATTGTAGAGGCTATCCAATTCGCCAAAAGCGTGCTTAGATGTATCGACAGTTGGTGCTGACTTTCTTTTCCTGGCAGGGTAGGCCAGCCCGTTTTTCAAATTGATGGAGTCACGGGCAACAACTTTAACCCAGCCTATGAACAGAGGCTGTCCCTGAGCAAGTGTATTCCCATGGAGTGTATTCCAGAGAATCAGGTCCTGCTTCTTGGCTCCCGCCAGTAGCGCAATTAACCCGATATTGTCTTTTTCCCGGACTTTATAATAGATTTCCTGCTGGTGATCCATGCCAATTGCTTCACGGGCGGAATGGAAATTCTGGCCGCCTTCCATCGGAATGAATAATTCTGTACCCGGTTCCAGCTTTTTGCGGCCGTCCACCATGCTTAGGCGTTCAATCTTTTCTTGCGTTGAATAAAACCGATAAGCGATCATAGCCACAGTTTCATTAGCTTTAGAAGTATAACTGATAACCAGGTTGGAACCCTTGCGTACGGCAAAAACACTATCCACTTCCTGTGCTGCTGCACCGAGTCCCCAAAACGAAAAAGCTATTAATAATATGTATCTTGACATACTGTCTTGAAATTTATGGCGAAAAGTACAAAAATTATGCCCAATTTTATTCATTTATGCGTTGTTTTTATGCTATATCGTCATCAGGAATTTCCATTCTGATGCGCCAATGCTTCGGGAGGTAGTTATTCATACGG
>CANCOG010000650.1 GCA_947379685.1 Flavipsychrobacter stenotrophus
GGTGAACGGTTTGTTTCCGACCCGACATCTGATAAACCAGGCGCCAGACTTTACCGTACCGGTGATTTGGGCAAACTACTCTCAAATGGCGAAATTCTCTGCCTTGGGCGCATTGACCTTCAGGTAAAAATAAGGGGGCATCGCATTGAGCTGGGCGAAATTGAGACTGTTTTACAACAACAAAATGAAGTCAGGCAGGCGGTAGTTATTGCACGGGAGGACATTCCAGGTGACAAACGGCTTATTGGTTACGTAACCTTGAAGGAACAACAGGAGCATTCAGACAACGCATCCTGGAAAGACCGCTGGGACACACTCTACGAAACCGGGGCTAAAAACAAGGAAAATGAATCTGCCGGAACAGCTAATATTGACGGTACGTTGCTTGAAAGCCTGGAAAACAGTGAGGAACTGAAACAACAAAGGGAGGAATGGCTGAGCACTTCCGTTGCGAGAATTAAAGAACTGGGAGCCAAACGGATATACGAGATTGGAAGTGGCGCGGGCCAGATATTGTTTGAGCTGGCTCCCGGTATCGACTACTACATGGCAACGGACTATGCATCTGCAGCAATAACCAATATACAGGACCGTGTAAAAGCTGAGCCCTTAAAATGGAAACATGTACGGGCAGCAGTAGCTGCTGCTGAAGATTTTTCAGCAGTTGGCAATAGCCCACTTGACCTGGTACTGATCAATAGTGTGGCCCAGTACTTTCCCGATACTGATTACATGATCAATGTGATCAGACAGGCAGTGAACAAACTTGGCAATGGCGGATGTTTGTTCATAGGAGATATGCAGGGCAAGAATTCATTGGAAATGTACCATGCAATGGACTACTTGCCAAGAGCTTCGGCTGAAACTTCACTAAGAACTTTTAAAGATGTCGTCGCTAACCGCGTGCGCATTGAAGAAGAATTTGTTGCCGACCCTGCTTTTTTCTACCTCCTTCCAAAACTGATCCCGGCCATCACGGGGGTTGATGTTCAGTTGCGGAAGGGACAATCTTTAAATGAAACTACAAAGTACCACTATGACATTTGGCTCTATGTCAATAGGCCGGTATCAATTGTCAGACCTCAAGTCACAGTTGACTGGAAGGAAGTTCAAACTGTAGCTGGCCTCGAAACATTGCTGAACAAAAACAGCAATAATGCAGTTGAAGTAACGAACATACCAAATGTCAGAACAACCAGGGATCACCGGCTACTGGAGTTATTGCATACAGCTGATCCAGGCGAAAAATTAGCGACAATAAAGCAGTCACTTGAACAGGTTAGCAACGGCATGCACCCCGACCTGTTTTGGGAATGTGGCGCAAAATTGAAATGTGACGCGCATATTCGCTGGACCACCGACGGGTCGGATGGACTATTTGATGCAGTATTTATTCCTGCTTCCGCTACATTGCAAATACCTGCATTTGCAGCGACGGAGGAACTTGAGAAAGACATCTATAATTTTGCACGTGTCCCTATTATAAGCAACGAGGTGCTGGTACCCCGTGAGGTAATAAATGATTGGCGAAAAAACCTCGATGACGCCCTTCCCGCGTACATGGTTCCAGAGGATATTATTGTTCTCCAGAAACTGCCCATGACCCCCAATGCGAAGATTGACCGCAAGGCATTGCCCAAACCAAAACCAAAAAAGGCGCAGGATAGGGCAAATGAACGCACAGTACTCACCAAGAACGAACAGATCATTACCGATATATGGTCGGAGGTACTTGGACTACAGGACCTCCATCCATCTGATGACTTTTTCCAGCTCGGGGGGCACTCCTTGCTTGCTGTTAAAGTAATGGTGGCCATTGAGAAAAAAACTGGCAGGCGCTTGCCGATCGCCACGCTTTTCAATAATTCGACCATTGAAAAACTGGCAACACAGATTGCAGAAGAAAAAACAGAATACAAATGGGAAGCTGTTGTACCTATAAAAACAACGGGAAAAAAGACACCGGTATTCCTGATTCATGGGGCTGGTATGAATGTTCTTCTGTTCAAATCCATTAGTGAATTCTTTGATCCGGAACAGCCCGTTTATGGTATACAGGCGTTGGGGCTTTACCACAAAACGGACATCCCCACCACCATTGAAGCCATTGCGGCCAGGTATGTAAAAGAAATTTTGCAGGTCGCTCCGACCGGGGCAGTGGCTTTGGCAGGTTATTCTATGGGTGGTTTTATTGCTTATGAGATCGCGCGTCAGTTAAAGAAGCTGGGCAAGGAGATCAATTTTGTTGGGGTGATGGATACCTATGTTGGTAATAACCAGCAAATAGATAAGTCAACATATATTATCAACAAGATCAGGCGCCAGTTCCAAAAGGTACCTTTCTATACAAAATCATTCCTGGAAAACCCAACCGAAGCCATAAACTACCAAGTCATTGTTGCACAAAAAAGGATCCGGAAACTCAAGGATCCGGGTATCATAATCCCACAGGACACCTTTACCCCCTATGAGGAAGAAATATTAAAAACCTATGACAATGCCCTTAATAATTATGTAATGGCTCCACTCGATGTAGCGGTTACATTATTCAGGGTACAGAAAAGGTTATATTTCCTTGATGACCTGGTATACCTGGGCTGGGATAAATTTGCGTTAAGAGGAGTTAAAGTACACGAAGTTCCCGGCGATCATAAAACCTTTCTGTTCCCGCCAAATGCAGAGCAATTTGCGCACATTATGCAAAGGGCGCTTGATCATGAAGCAGGGAAGAAATAGAGTTTGTACCAGCAATTTATTTTGTGCATAAAAAAAGGGTCTCGGTAGACACCGAAACCCCTATTTTCTTATGAAAAATATACCCGCTGCTAAATTAGGCATTTCTTTGGAAACAACAACTATTATTCGGGTTTTTATTTCTTAATTATTTCTTAAAGCCTTGACAGATGGCCTTAAAACCGGTTTTTGGGATCAATAAATTGCAATAAATAGGTGGCTTGTAATAGGCGTAGCTTGTTCCATTGGCTTCCAGCTCAACTACTCCTTCACCACCTGCCTCACCATCCTATATCCTGTAACCGTATCAGTCACCACCACAATGTACACCCCCCTTACCAGTTTT
>CANCOG010000651.1 GCA_947379685.1 Flavipsychrobacter stenotrophus
TTATGGGTGTGTTTTTTCTTTTTCTTGTGCTGCCAGCGATTTAAACCTACTGTCTGAAATTGCGCGGGCGAAGTACCCACTATCATGGGCATTGCACCACCACTGATTGTTGTAGGTATAAATGGGCTCAATTGCACTACAGAAAATACTGTGCCAATCGTAACTGTCATGGCCACTCCGGGCACTTCAACTCCCGATAAAAAATACGTAGCATGCCCGGGAGATTCAACAGACAGATCATATTTACCCGATTCGTGAATTGCTATACGGGACTCCCCAATTGAATCGGATACACCGCTATATACAACGGTGCTGTTCTGCATCAATTTTATCGAAGCATTTTTGACCGGAGCCCCGTTTTCATCAACTATTGTGGCTTTAAAAACATAATTGTCCTCCACCCGGGCAGATTGGCCATTGGGCTCAACGCCAAACGGAAAAACGCAGGCCAGTGGCGGCCTGGGAGCAGCACTAACTATCCCCGGCTGCGAAAAGATAAGCGTTAGCCCAAGTGCAATTGCAAGCCGGGAAAGTCGGGTAGTCTGTACAGCGGGTATTACGATTGGCCTGTTGACCTGGGTAGCCTGGAAACGGCCGCACACGTGCTTTTTGTTCGCGGCAAAAAAAACATACAGTTCATTATCGCTCCAGCCACTGAAATCTATTACTGTCTTCTCACAGCGGCTGCAATATCTGCCCTGTGTGTCTGGCATCATTAACGCCCAGTCTTCGTCACAAGGAGTCGGGACAGTGATTAGCAATTCAGGGCGCATAATACGTCGGTTATATTAGTAAATTTACGGAATGCAGCCACAAAAATTGTATTAGGCGCATGAAACAGCACCTGAAGATATTATTTAACATTTTATTGCATCCGACCAGGCCGGCCAAATCAGGCAAACTACTCTTTGTTGAGCCGGATCTCCTTAATGATGTAGGTTTTGTCCTTCAGCTTCATGAGTATATACAGGTTGTACTTACCATTGAGCGATTTGAAATTGGCTATTGCAAACATGGAATTGTTTCCTGGCGTCCCTCTGTCGGTTACGACCAGGTCACGGGGTGGATTTTTGTCAAAAAAGTCGCGAAGTACCAACTCTGCCTGGTTATGGCTATAGTTGGAAGGGCTGTTATTTATGGTTATCGGCACAAAATTATCGAAGTACCTTCCTATTTCCTGTACCCTGTTATTCCTTATTGAGTTAATAACATCTTCCAGTGGAGCAGGATTGGTAGCTTGTCCATATACTGTACCCACTAGCAGGATGCCATATAGAAGTGTTGTAATTTTTTTCCAGAAACTATTCATCAGATTTGTCCACGCCTCGTTTAATATCACTAAAATATGGTAGCAAAAAGCAAGCCAAATATACAAACAAACCAAAACAATATAATATTATTCGCTGCGCCCGCCGACTAATTTCCTTCATGCCTACCCTGCATTTGCCATACCGGACGAACAACATAGTAAAATAACCCCATGTAAAATATCCAGTTATCCCCAAATGTGAATTTTAAGGTTTCCTTTAAGGTATTCAGCGGTTAATAATGTTGCTAAAACCATATAATTAAGCTACATTTGTAAAGTTAAAAACGGCCATGTGACATAAGTTATTTTCACATGTTTTTCATACGATTTTTTAACAGGGTCATCAACAAATTCTTCGGTTAAAGAAACAAATGGATACAGAAAACGAAATTGTACAGGCACCCGCAATGGTTTATGACGCGGGTAGTATTCAGGTATTAGAAGGACTGGAAGCTGTAAGAAAGCGCCCGTCCATGTATATTGGTGATACCGGCATTAAGGGATTACATCACCTCGTTTATGAGGTTGTAGATAACTCTATAGATGAAGCACTGGCCGGGCATTGCAAAAACATTACGGTTACCATTCACGAAGACAACTCCATTAGTGTACAAGATGACGGTCGTGGTATCCCGACAGGGATGCACCCAAAAGAGGGCCGTTCGGCACTTGAGGTGGTAATGACTGTATTGCATGCGGGTGGGAAGTTCGATAAGGACAGTTACAAGGTATCTGGTGGTCTTCACGGGGTAGGCGTAAGCTGTGTTAACGCACTGAGTGAACACCTGCACACTACTGTATGGCGCGAAGGAAAAACCTTCGAGCAGGAATACCGCATGGGCATACCCCAGTACCCTGTAAGGGAAACTGGTGCGCCATCGGAGCATACCGGCACCATGCAGCACTTTAAACCAGATGGCACTATATTCAAGGATACCGTTTACCATCGCGATATTCTTGCCGGTCGTCTACGCGAACTATCATTCCTGAATAAGGGCATTAAGATCATTCTCATTGATTTGCGTGAAATGACAGAGGAAGGGCAGCGCCCGACTGAAACATTTTACAGCGAGGGTGGGATTGTGGAGTTCGTTCTGCTGCTCGATGCAAATGCAAAAAGGGTACAGCTATTGTCCCAGCCTATTTTTGTTGAAACTCACGACAAAGAAAGCAATGTAGCGGTTGATGTGGCACTGTCCTACAACTCGTCTTACAACGAGCACATTTTCTCCTACGTAAATAACATCAACACCATAGAAGGAGGAACACACGTTGCTGGTTTCCGCAGGGCAATTACCCGTGTATTCAAGTCCTATGGCGATAAAAACAAATTGTTCGAAAAAGCAAAGGTGGAAATAACCGGCGACGACTTCCGCGAAGGATTGAGCGCTATTATTTCCGTAAAAGTACCTGAGCCACAGTTTGAAGGGCAGACAAAAACCAAGCTCGGTAACAATGAAGTTATGGGTGTTGTGGATGTTTGTGTAAGCCGTGTACTCGATGCATTTCTGGAAGAACACCCCAAGGATGCAAAGATGATCATCGATAAGGTGATTTTGGCAGCACAGGCTCGTGCTGCTGCGCGCAAGGCTCGTGAAATGGTACAGCGTAAAAGTGTACTCACCGGTGGTGGTATGCCTGGCAAACTTGCTGACTGTTCAGATAAAGACCCGGAAAAGTGTGAACTCTACCTTGTGGAAGGGGATTCGGCCGGTGGTACTGCCAAGCAGGGCCGCGACCGTCACTTCCAGGCAATATTACC
>CANCOG010000652.1 GCA_947379685.1 Flavipsychrobacter stenotrophus
ATGCATATTCCCACTCACTTTTTATACAGCCATTTGAAAGCATTGTACACCGCCTGATGGCCTATGGTGGCATGATTCTCATCTGGCATGTAGTCCAGATACACGCTCATTCGCTTATTATTGAGCCCGTTTAGTTTATCAGCAAGCACATTGGCATCAACTTCCATCACATGAGGTTGTGTGCTTGGCGCAAGGCCTTCCTTACCTACACCTATATATATGTTCATTTCGGGGGAGGCATCCGTTATTGCCAGTCGGCTATTGAGCAATGATCCATTATCCCACCACAGGCTTGGGCTAATGATGATGTACTTATCGAACAATGTCGGCCGCTTAAAAAGCATTTCCACAGCCAGCAAACCGGCCAATGATTCGCCTATTATCGCTTTTTGACCATTGGAACGGTATCGCTTACTTATATAGGGTTGCAGTTCATCAGCAATGAAACTGATGAACTTTGCTGATCCGCCGCTGGCCGGGAATTTTTCCTTCTCTTCCTTTATTGTAGTTGGAAAGGTCATGTCGCGCACCCGTGCGGTATTGGCAATGCCAACCACAATAGATTTCGGCAACCTGTTCACCCATGGAAATGTGCAGAATTGCACCAAACCTGCCACATGTATAAAGTCTTCATCAGCACTACCATCCAAAAGATATATGACCGGGTAGCTGGCTGTATCCTTATCCGAATAGCCTTCGGGCAGGTAGATATTCAATGTTCTGGTTTCAGATAGCGCCTTAGAGCGTATTTCCTCTACGACCCCAAGCTTGAATATACCGACCTGGGCGCAACAGATTATGGGCAACAGAACACAGACAATGATCACCAGTTTTTTCATAGGTCAAAGATAAAGACCAACGGACATATATATCTATATTGAAAATACCGCAAAAAGGGTTATTTCTTTTAGCGCGGCGTGTCAAATCGCCTGGTCAGGTCTATGCGTGCGCGTTAATGATGTGTGCCCAGGTTGTGGGATTAACGGTCGTTGTCTTCCCTCAGTATCATTTGCTGTCTTTATGCCGGGATGACTGGTATAGGTTTGCAGTCAAGAATAAGAAAGCTCCATAGATTTCTCAATTGAGCTCTGTCGGGAGGATAGGATTCGACCTTGGGACCATCCCGCAGAGGCGATATACGCTATAACTCAAGAACCGAAATTAAAAACCTCAATAGATTTCTCCATTGATCTTTGTCGGGACCGCGGGATTCAAACCTTTTTATCCAGAAATTAAACCTCCATATATACTTTGAGCTTGAACTTAGATTGACCTTAGTTGCATGTCAAAAAATAAACTATTTGCAACAGATACATGTTCTCAATTAGCTACTTCTTTTTTCAGAGCAATTATTGCATCTGGGGGAGCAAATTCTGAGTATTTGCTTAATACAGTTCTAATTATCTCTTTTCTAGCTTCTGGGTCTGAAGCAGAGTTGGCTTTTGATCGCAAGTAACGGGCCAACTCATATGCGTGATGATAGCCGTTATATGCGTTTTCAGAAGCTGTAAACGAACTAATAGCATCTTCAATTCGATTACTTATCAAATTATCAAAACCTTCCTGCCATTTTTGTCGAGCTAGTGGCATGTCTTTTATAGCAGAAATTTTGAAAGAACTACTTTTCATATCTATATTGGCAATAGCATATTTTCCAGCTTGATTTATGTTGGTCAACTCTTGTTTGACCTCCACTATCGCTTCTCTATTTTTGGGCGAAGGTGTAGTTGAATCAAATTTATCAGCAAGTTTGGTAAAATGGTTCCCTATAGTGTCTAGGACGCTTTGCAACTGTAATTTAGCCAATGATATATTATGTGTTATTTCCTCCTTCCTTTTTATCAATGAATCGTTTTCATGTTTTGCTTTTTCAATGTTAAGCATGGTACGTTCATAGTTAATCTGGGCCCTTTCTTCAGCATTTTTTGTCTTAGAGCACTGCTGAAAATTTATTAGAACAGAAATAAGCAACGGTATCGCTCCCCAAATAGTAGTCGGTTGACGAAAAAATGGCCGTTGTATATTTTCGACTTCTATTTTCAGCTTTTTGACCTCCCTATCTAATTTTTGACATTCAAGTTGAAGTTTTTCTTCAGTAGAATATTGCTTTGGATTGGTCTCGTTATTTATGTTATCTTCAATCATTTCTTCCTTTTTTCGTCCTATTTTATATATGCATTGCAAAAGTAAAA
Organism: Flavipsychrobacter stenotrophus; assembly: GCA_947379685.1. Classification (GTDB taxonomy): domain Bacteria; phylum Bacteroidota; class Bacteroidia; order Chitinophagales; family Chitinophagaceae; genus Flavipsychrobacter; species Flavipsychrobacter stenotropha_B. Next base: position 2,193 of record CANCOG010000652.1, read on the forward strand.
ATTATAGTACAATTCCATAATTTTACCATATTTATATTTTATTGTGCAATATATAAAATTAAATGTAAAACTACCAACATCTGGCATTTATCGGTTACCGAATATTAAATCCCAAAAGTGAAATGTCGAAAAACTACAAGCGAGCACAGTAATGCATCACTGCGCATTCCTCTGCCCTTGTCGGGAAGCAAGACTCGAATATGCGACCATCCCGCCGAGGCGGGATACGCTATCGGTTGAGCTATTTTGAAACAGGATTACGTTTTTCTTTAAATACTACTTTATTTGTCCGTAAAATCCTCAAAGCGTTTTCCGTCGTATCGGCATAAACCGGTATTTCTGGTTCCAAACCACATGTTACCTTTCCTGTCTTCAACAATACAAAAAACGCAATTGTGACTCAAACCATCTTTTGTCGTCAACAACTTTAAGGAGCGACCATCATAGCGCCACACGCCACCATCTCCGCCGTTTTGCATATTATCACTGTTCCTGCCGAACCAAAAATTGCCCGCTCGGTCTTCTTTTATGGCAATAATAGTATCGTTGGTTATGCCGATTTCCCGGGTGAAATTGGTAAAGCCATCCTCTCCGGCGGGCAGCTCCCTGCCATCGTACCTGTAAACACCCTTGAATGCGTTCAGGAAGAATAAATCATCGTTTTTACCTGCAATAATGGTGCGAAAGGATGTGATTCCATCAGGCTTAAAATTAATGACGGATTTACCATCATAGCGACAAATACCCTCACCTTCAATATAACCTGAAGAGAACCAAATATTCCCTCTTGCGTCCTCTGCAAAACTCGTTATTCCTTTTAGAAGCAGGTTATTTTTATTCAGGATGCGCTCATCGTCCAAGAAGTGAGTG
>CANCOG010000653.1 GCA_947379685.1 Flavipsychrobacter stenotrophus
GAGCTGACTGGCAGCAAGGGTGATGCAACCATCATGGTTTCCGATGTTAGCGGTAAAGTGATCGTTACAAAAACTACCTCTGAAAAATCACTGGATATTGACCTGAGCAATGTACCAGCCGGAATTTACCTGGTAAGGGTAAACATGGATGGCAAAGTGTTCAACGAAAAGGTTATGGTTCAGTAATCGTTTTTAGAAATACATAATTGGGCGCCTCTGCAATTTGCAGGGGCGCCTTTTTTAATTGCTCAAATGGCAAGTTGTCCGTAAAGTTCACCCAAATGCATATCCGATTGTGCGATGTGGGTTGGGGGGTGACTTAAAGGGGATGTAATTCTGAATTTACTACATTGCCACAACCGGCACAAGGAAGTGCGCGACGTGCACTAACTCAATGTAGAGCATATAGATTCAGGATACTAAGTGCTGTTGGTGCAATGCACTATCAAATCCCACCTGCAATGTATCCAGTTCGGGTTTTCGAATGTCTTGTTGTGCGATTTTGAAGTAAGGTGCTTATTCTGAATTTGTTATGCAGTATAAGATAGACTTGATTAAGGCATTAAGCATAATAAGAGATTTTGAAGGGCCGTTTAATCCATAATGTAAAAAGCTACTCCTGAGCACTGTCATGACCGATGTTATCCAGGACTCAGTACATAAAGAAATTGTTTGCGTCCCTTTGATTTTGACTACTTGAGATACATTGCATGTTCAAGACCTGCTAAATGTTGGCATTATAGTATTTGAAAGGCAGCCATATGAATTTGCGCGGAACTTATTTCTTTGAACCCGCATAGCCAAAACGTGAGCTATTGTTTTACTAACCTTTTCGGCCAGCTATTTCCTTGCTGTGTACTTCATTTTCTTTGTTGATCACTTCGGTTATAGTTTTATCGAGTCGTTCGGTTACCAGAGCGATACCCTCTATGATATCCTTGTTCTCCGGATCGGCAGGATCATCGAAGTTGAAGATTTGTACCAGCCCGAGTAAAGTGGAAACGGGTCCCCTTATTTCGTGCGACTGTGTATAGGCAATGTCCGTGAGCACGCTGCTCTGGGCCTTTATCAATTCCAGATTTAGTTCCTTTTCCTTTGAAAGTAGCTGATTGTATTTCTTTTGGGTGTTGTAGTTTCGGTAAACAAAGAAGGATAACAGCAATACCAATAACAACCCGACAAACCCACTATAGGTAAGTACCGTTTGCTTTTGCATCCTGATTTCGTATTGACCGGCTTGCTTCAGACTGTCAGCCAGCTGTTTGCGGCCAAAGCTGGCCTGCAAGTCTATGCGAACCAACTCATTGGCCTTATCAATGTTATATACACTATCGCGAAGGGCAATGAAGTGCCTGTATGCACTTAGTGCCATTGCCGGCTGCTGCATTTTATCGTAAACAACACTGAGTGCCTCCCATGCGTTTTTCTCATCTTCCAGCGCTCTGGATTTGAGTGAGAGGTCCTGGGCTTTTTGCAGGTAATCAATTGCTAGTTTATTTTCTCCCTTCAATGTCAGCAGTTTACCAAGGGTAGTATATGTTTTAGGCAGCTGATCGTTGAAACTGTTTACTTCAGCTATTTTCAAGGAGGCCTCAGCAAATTCAGTAGCCTTATTAATGTCACCTGTGGCCAGGTAGGTGTTGGCTAGTTGGTCTAATATCCCCGCTTCATGTATAGGCTCTTTGATCGTCCTTGAATCTGTAAGCGCCAATTCAAGATTTTTTATTGCCTCGGGATAACACTTTTTAAAAAAGAGGGCCTTGCCCATATTTGTGGTGGTTATAAGTCTTAAAAAGTCATTGTGGCATTCGTGGCTTATTTTGTACACACTACGATAATTTTCCAGCGCTTTATCTGGCTGCGACATTGCAAGGTATATGTCTCCTATATTGAGCAGCAGGCCGCCCTTCGTGATGGTATCTAATAAGTCAGGTAGCTTGCTTGTGTGAACATCAACATCTAATATTTTGAGTGCATTATTATAGCATGAGAGAGCCTGACGAAATTCTCCAATGCCATTATAGACAACACCCAAATTCCCTAAGAGACTTATTTTAATTTTTGGGTCTGTGTTGATGTTTAGAGCCTTATTTAAACATTCGATTGCAGAATCATGTGCTCCTAACGCTTCGTAGTCTTTTGCTATATATTCACAGGATAATAGCACATCCGTTGAATCGTTATTAGTTAAGGCAAGTGAAAGGCTTTTGGAATGAAAAAATATTGATCTTCTATAGTCCTTCAGGCAGTTAAAGTAATAGCTACCTAAGTATGTGTTTGATCTAATAATGCCAACGGACCATTTTATTCGCATCGCCAATTCTTCCGCTTCTATAAGAAACTTCAATTTTGTGGCACTATCGTTGCAATTTATATTACTGGACAAAACCAGTAGTGCATTAATTCTGCTGGTATCGGTGCCTTCACTCAATCTATTTGAATACTCACTTTTTGTGTATGTTTTGGTTTGCTGTGAATACGATGAATAGACTGTGAAATAACTAAGAAGAACAATGAGCAATATAGGAAAAGTGATTTTGCGAATGTTCATGCTTGAGGGCAATTGAAAAATATTTTATGCCATTTTTTTAAACTGACAATTAGTTCCTATCTTGGTCACAAAATACAGAATGTATTTGGCATTTGTAGACAATGGTTTAACAGAAATATAGCTATTATATGAAGATGAATTTTCGTTCTATTTCGTTGTTTTGCGTTTTTTTCGTGGCAATTTTTTATATGGAGAGTTGCGACAATACGAACAAGGGGCTTACTGTTTCAGCCTCTGTCACCTTTGGTGTACAGCCACCAGGTGGTGGAGCTTGCGCTGGACGCGGTTTGTGTACTTCAATATCAAGTACGAACCCTACTCCTCCTGCCGAGGCCATACCGGTAAATTTTTCATTGGATGCCGCTGATCGGTCGATGCTGTTATTGACTTATAAGATGGCAGACCTACAAATAAAACAGCCTCTAGAAGCGGCTTTCATAAGGTCCATCACAGCTCCCTCTGCGCCGCAGCCAGCGGTCTACAAG
>CANCOG010000654.1 GCA_947379685.1 Flavipsychrobacter stenotrophus
CTGCTTTGCCTGTTCTATGGCTTTATCGTTAAGCTCCTTGTTGAAGCCGGCAATCTGGGTTTGGGTGTCAGCAATTATTTGCTTGAGCTCAGTTGTGGTCGTCTTCAGGTCCTCTATCTCTTTAGCCAAACGCTCCAGGTTCTTGCCCCGACCGATCTTGTTACCTTCAAACAGCCCAACCGATCCCCCGCCCAGGGTATACTTACCCCGTATCATCTTTCCGGTCTTATCTACCAGCACTGTCCCGCTTTCCAGTTCTGCACTGGCTATTGCTGCAGTGTCAGTACTAATGTACACATGACCCAGCAATCGCTTGGCCAGTTCTGCATACTGTTCGTCAACAGTTACGACGCTCAGAGCTGGCACTCCGTTAGCTGGTGCTGTTGAAGCTTGCTGCTGATGGGCACCCAGGTGATCGAGTATAAAGAAATTGGCCTTGCCTTTTTTATTTGTTTCGAGCAACGACAATGCCTTTGCGGCTTCATCAGTATTAGCTACCAGGTAGTAGTTGAGGTAATTGTCCAGTACATTTTCCAGAGCGGTTCTGTATTCGTTTTGTACTACAAATACATCGCTCAAAAGGGGCGCTGTATTATTCCATTCCTTATTTTTCTTCAGGAATTTAATACTGTCCGGGTACCCCTCCAGGCTATCCACCAGCGATTTTAGCAGGTCGTGCTCATTACGCCGAGAATCAAGCTTACGGTTTTCTTCTACCAGCCTGGCCCGCATGGTTTCCATTTGCGCCTGGCTATCGAGTATTTTGGCCTTTACATCTTCGTGTTTTTCTATCAGGTCCTGCAGCTCATCTTGCTTATCCTGTAGCTTGTCTTCTGTATCGCGCTGTTCACTGCCCAATTGGCCTATCTGCGTTCCCCGCTGTGCCTTTTCCTGCTGTAGTTGTTGTATGCTGCGCTGAATGTTCATTACCGATGTATCGGCAATAGCCACTTTCTTTTCTGCATCAAACTGACTGCGCTGCCTGAGCTGGTATTCGTTGCGCATTTGCTCCAGCACTTTCTTCTTTTCGTCGAAAGCCTTGCGTTTTTCGTCAACTGTAGTGCGTAAAGTTTCCAGCTCCGCACGCATTTTATCCATTGCTGCCGTCTCTTCAGCGATTTGCTGTTCTGAGAAAAGAATGGACTCTTCCAGCTTTTGCGATTGTCCGCCTGCGCCGGAAAGAAAATCCCTCAGGTTCTTTTCGCGCTCCTTGAGGTGTTCCAGCTTTTGTGCGGCCAGTTTTTTATCACTTTCCAGTTGGCGAATACGGTTAGCCAGTTCATTAAACTGCTTTTGCAAACCGTTAAGCTCCTGCTCTTGTGCTATCAGTTTTACCTTTTGCTGTTCTACCGAAGCTTCTTCTGTTGCCACTATGGCTTCCAGCTGGGTTTTCCGGTCGGTTTCGGCATTGTGCTGGTTATTCAACTCAGTATACTGACCATTGAAGTGCTCCAGCGAAGCCTTTGTTAGCTCAATGCTTACCGTCTTATATTCCGTCTTTACCGCAAAATAGCGCTCCGCCTTTCGTGCCTGACTTTCCAGAGTTCTGAGGTTGTTGCCTATTTCAAACAATAAGTCTTCAATACGTGAGATGTCGGATTCGGTGGCCTCCAGTTTTTGCTTGGCTTCCTTTTTCCTTGTCTTATATATCGATATGCCGGCTGCCTGTTCCAGCATCCTTCTGCGGGAGCCTTCTTTGTCTTTAATAATATCATCTACCATGCCCAGCTCAATAATGGCATAGGAGTCATTGCTCACGCCGGTATCGAGGAATAGGTTATGGATATCCTTCAGGCGACAGCTTACGTCGTTAAGGCGGTATTCGCTTTCGCCATTCTTATAAAATTTGCGGGTTATGGTGACGGTAGTAAACTCAGTAGGCAACAGGTTTCGGGTATTCTCAAACGTGAGTGATACCTCAGCCATGCCCGATGCTGTACGGGTGCGGGAGCCATTAAAGATCAGATCTTCCTGGTGGTCGGACCTCAGGGATTTAATTTTGTGCTCACCAATTACCCAGCGGATGGCATCCACGATATTTGACTTACCGCAACCATTGGGGCCAACAATCCCGGTAATGGGGTTGTCGAGTATGATATGGGTCTTGTCGGCGAACGACTTGAACCCTTTTATTTCCAGGGACTTTAACTTCAAAATGAGATGTATTTAGGAATTGCCTTGCAAATGTAACCAATACAGAATAAAAGCAGAAATTGAGGAAAGGAAGGAATTGACTGGCTCAAAAATTCCCTATTCGAATCCCGCGATTCTCGTAACTTGGCAAAAAAAATTTTCTATGATAAAAATGTATGGAAATAAGCGAAACCCAACGCCCATTCCTACCCATTATAATCAAGATACGGAACTTATATTTGATAGTCCTCATTGGTATGATAGTACTGGCGGATCTCACATGGGTTATGGACGTTGGACATCCGAAGGTTTTTTGTTGAAACGATTTTCACTGATAATAGAAGATGATAAAAACGAAGAATATGTCAAGGATATTAGGCACCTATTAGAGCTTGACGGGATGCTTGAACATAACGAAGGACTTGAAAGCCCCGATTTTACGCTTTGTGGTGATATCTATTTGCATTCTCCAAGCACTGCCGGCCGGCTTGTTTCTGGACATGCCTGCAATGGGCTCCTAGACTGGAAAACCTTGCAGGGGGTAAGCTTGAAAGAGATAATTTCCAAATTAGATGCTGACAGATAAGTATTTCTAAAAAAAATAAAATTGTCCAGAAAAACTTGATTAATCACTGAATAAGGAGTTTTTAGGAAAACTTGATCATCTATATTTTGAAGGAATAGTTTTTGAAAATCTCTAAAGGCACATCCGAATCGGCTGCTATTCAATAAAAGACTTTTTCTTTTCATGTTAAAATTCACCAAGTACCATAAGTCATACAACGATACGCTCATCATAGAAGCACCGGATCTGGAACTGCGGCAAGACATCTATTGGCTGAAGGGTGAAAACGGGTCTGGGAAAACAACCCTGATCAAATCAATTGCCGGGCTCA
>CANCOG010000655.1 GCA_947379685.1 Flavipsychrobacter stenotrophus
GTGGGGCTAACTGGGGTTGCTGTTGCCCATGTAGGCACTTCTGTAACCGTAAATGCCACCATAACCGGTGCCGCCAGCGGCTATGTGCTGCACTGGAAGAATCATGGTGTGGAGTTTACCACCACTACCATCCCTACCGTAACCTATACAAAAATACTAACGGTTGATTCTATAACGGCTACGCTGGTGAGTACTGGCAGGGGTTGTTATGATTCGGTGGTGAGCGGGGTGAAGAGGGTTGCTGATGTGACCTCTATCCCCGGCCCTGCCGTCAATGCGCCGAGAATGACATGTTATCCAAATCCTGTTCATAATGAATTAATTGTTGAGGCTGGGGCTGCTATGTGTGGGGTTGTGGTTTGTGATCTGGTGGGGCAGGTAGTGTTTCGGGGTGCGGAATGTGGGGCCAGGGTTACTGTGCCTGTGGGGCATCTGACGGCGGGGATGTATTTTGTGAAGTGTAGTTTTGGTGATGGAGGGGTTGTGGTGGAAAGGTTTGTGAAGGAGTAATGCGGTGTTGGTTGCTGTGGTTTATCACCCCTGAATTTTTGCTTCGCAAAAATTCGGTCCCCTCTTTTTCAAAGAGGGGAGTGTGTTAATAGCGCATTATGTGCTGACAATCAGGTTTTTATATGTGCTGTTTTTTATTTTATATACTTAAATGGAGCACAATTTCGGTACGGAAAAGTCTCAATTTATTGGTCGTTCGCAATGTGGGCCGCAACTGGAGGAGGCTCTCAATTGATTTCATTACATTATTCATTTACTGTGATTCGTGAGATTGCTTCGTACCTCGCAAGGACCGTGCAATTTTATTTAGAAACCATTAACCATTAACCACTAACCATTAACCATTAATACCCGTATTTCTCTTTCCAGCAATTTCTTAAATAATCGCGCATTCTGGCTTCGGCGGCATTGTTGCCGGGGTCATAGAGTTTGGTGCCGCTGACGCGTTCGGGTAAAAACTCCTGCGCTATAAAATTGCCCTCGTAGCTGTGGGCGTATTCGTAGCCCTTGCCATAGTCGAGTTTTTTCATGAGTCCGGTGGGGGCATTACGGATGTGCAAGGGGACGGGCAGGTCACCGGTCTTGCTGACCAGTTCCTGTGCATTGGCAATGGCCATGTAGGCTGCATTGCTCTTGGCGGAAGATGCGAGGTAGGTGGCGGCCTGTGACAAAATTATCCTGCATTCGGGGTAACCGATCATCTCTACTGCCTGGAAACAACTGGTTGCCAGCAACAGGGCGTTGGGGTTGGCGTTACCGATGTCTTCACTGGCAAGAATCACCATTCTGCGGGCAATGAAGCGTGGGTCTTCCCCACCCGCTATCATGCGGGCCAGGTAGTACACGGCTGCATTGGGGTCGCTGCCCCTTATAGACTTAATAAACGCAGATATGATATCGTAGTGCTGTTCGCCGGTTTTATCATAGAGGGCCATTTTTTGCTGTACGATATCTTGTACCAGCGCATTGGTCACTACTTTATTGTCTTCCGGCAGCGAGGCGGCAATCAGCTCGGTAAGGTTGAGTAACCTGCGGGCGTCTCCCCCACTCAATTGCATCAGGGCTTCCCATTCCTTTATGTCGAGGTGCTGATCGGCCAGCCACTTGTCTTTTTCAATGGCCTGATGCACCAGGGCCTGCAAATGATCTTCATTGAGGGGCTGCAGCACGTATACCTGGCAGCGACTGAGCAAGGCGCTGATCACTTCAAACGAAGGGTTTTCGGTAGTTGCACCAATGAGGGTGATGATGCCTTTTTCTACTGCTCCCAGAAGGCTATCCTGCTGCGATTTATTGAACCGGTGGATCTCATCTATAAATAAAAGGGCATGGCCGGCCTTGCGGGCCAGTTCTATTACGCCCCTTACATCCTTTACGCCGCTGTCAATGGCACTGAGTGTAAAGAAGGGCATGTGCATGGAATGGGCAATGATCTGCGCGAGCGTGGTTTTACCCACTCCAGGAGGGCCCCAGAATATAATAGAATGGCTCTTGCCGTTTTTAACGATCTGCTCCAGCACCTTTCCCGGCCCCACAAGGTGTTCCTGGCCAATAAAATCTTCCAGCACACGTGGCCGCACCCGTTCCGCCAATGGAATATTACTTGTTGACATACTGCTTCTTTTACACAACTCACAAAATTAGCTTCAACTACCATAGGACTGAATTACGCCCTTACAGGGCTTGTCGAAATACGTCGTATTTAACACAGGGCTGCACCCTGTGCTAATATATTTCGGCCTTTCAGGCCTGGTAAGTGCTAAAGTTAACTAAGTTGACTTTTAACGTATGAATTCTAAAGATTGCAACTTACGATTAATGGCGTTAAAATAATTCCAAAGAATTTCACAGACGAAGTGAATTTGGCATACAATTTGTTGCTAATATCTATACTTGTTAACCACAGTTCAAAAACCTGTCTTCTATGAAACTCAACCGGGCGGTCCTATTTTCGGCGTTGATCACACTCAGTATTTTCGGAATCGTTTGTTATAGCGCTTGCCTACCCTGTAAATGCAAGGATGTGATATGCCAAAATGGAGGGACCTGTGGTTGCAACGGATCAACTTGTACCTGTCCCACTGGCTATTCGGGTAGGAGCTGTGAAATAAGTGCGCTGGCACTCTTATCAGGGACTTATTCCTGCCACAGGTCGAACTGTAACCCGGCACGTGATTCCATTACTCCCTGGCAAAGTGTGTTCAGCAAGGATTCGGTTTCGCCACAACTGGCACGGATCACCAACTTCGACAATACGGGTAACGAACTGCAGGCGTATATGATGGCCGCCAATACTTTGACTGCGAACAGAAGTTTTAATGGTTATACAATAGCCATGGATGCTGCGGTACAAACAAACCAGATAGTGGCACATTATATAATACACCCTTATGTCACTAGTTCACCGGATACGGTTTGTGATATAATTATGGTAAAGCAATGATTTTCAAGTTGAAAAACTAAACCTTATGACGTTCAACCGTTACACTATTTTAGCTGCGTTTTTTACACTCAGC
>CANCOG010000656.1 GCA_947379685.1 Flavipsychrobacter stenotrophus
GGTATTTCACCCACAAGCGGCAGCGGTGGCATTGCCATTCACGAAACACTAGTGAACGGCACGACCAGCGCAGTTGTAACAACCTACATCTTTAATATGTCCCTCGATGGCTGTGCAGATACGCAACATGTAAATGTAACTGTAGAAGCTCCCGGCCCTGTGGCGCATATCACCACGACTTCACCGGCTGTGGTGTGTACCAATACCCAGTACCAGAACTTCGGTGCGGCTCCGGCTGCCACTGGTGTTACCTATACCTGGACTGCCAGCAATGCGCAGGTTTGGGCTACAGGAAGCGACCGCCAGTATTGCCTCGTGAATTTCAACAACACGGGTATGGCGCAGATCTACCTCACGGCTACAATCCCCGACCAGACCTGCCCCGGCAGGGATTCATTTACGGTTTCCGTAAATCCAAATATCGCCGAAACACCGGAGGTACACTACCTGAATGAAGCCTTCTCTGTAGATGGAACATTCTCCAGCTACCAATGGGGTTATGATGATGTTTCAACCCTCGATTCCACCATACTTACCGGCGAAACCAACCAGGGCTACATCAACAGTACCCCGGACTTCACCCACAAGTATTACTGGGTAATGACCGAGCACCTGTGGTGCCTCCAGAAAACGTATTACAATACCCCACTCGCCATCACCAGCATCAACATGGGCAACGCCAGCGAACTATCCATCTTCCCTAACCCTAACTCCGGCGACTTCACCGTGAACTTATCATCCACCATCACAGAAAATGGTATCATTACCATCACCAATACCCTTGGTGCGACCATTATGTCACTCCCCTGCACCACCAACCAAAAACTCACCTTCCACCTCGACCAACCCGCCGGCATCTACCTCGTGCAGGTAAGTTCGGCAAGTGGCAAGGTGGTGAGTAAGGTTACGGTGACGAGGTAAAAACGTGTAATAGTCACTTTTTATAATACTAAAAGAGCCGTGGGGCTCTTTTAGTATTTGGGGGATAAGCATGTTGTATTTTTTTGCATTGAGGGTTTTGATAGATGGTGGGGAGTGGTTACATTTATGGCAACATAAAATCAAAAGGGAAATTTGAAGAAAAATTAAAAAAGCTTGGACACTTTTCTACGATATTTGAAAGCAGTTCGGAGTTGCATAATCAATTTAACTCGCAGTTGCAAAAGCTTATGGAGGATGATCTAATATGAAAGGCTGCTACAAAATGCCCCGAACCACATTCACAACCACCATTTTACTAATACTCGCCACTTTATTAACCAGATGTAACCAGGGCACTATTAGTGAAGAAATAAATGATACCTACCTTTATGTTGAGAATGGAGACAGTTCCCAGGCGCTTCTATCTACAAAACATGGAATCAACATATATGCAACCGTCACCGAATATAAATACAACAACAATATCATAATTGCATTACAAAATCCAAATTTCAAGCAACACAAAACACTGCTTGCTTTTAATTTACGTGTAAATAATAGAGGCGCTTATCCAGAGAATTCGAAAGAGGATATCAGGGAATCAGAAAGAATTGCCGATAGCATCCTGAGAAATGACCCGTATTATTTGAAAATATTCTCACACAATAAAAACTACTGGATCGTTCTTTGCAAAGAAAATCAAACATTTGGGCCTTTGACTAAAGAAGAATATAAATTAAAAAGAAAGGAGCTTTCCGTGCCAGGCAGCCTTCAATTGTCAGAGTGATAGACAGGTTATGGTACCTTAAACTGAGATCCCTACCCCATTTTCAAAATTGCAACAAAATGCCAGGGCAAGCCAGAATGGTCGTAATTGTCCCTATGAGATTTTCGCGGAAACCTTTTTCCATGTCAATCCTCAGGTTAAGAATATCTTCCTTTGTTGAAAGGACATCCTTTTTATCACAATTCACACGAGTCTCTCACTCTAACAGGCATGGAACACGGTTTCCCGCCCCACTTGAAAACACACATCATTTATTCGAACGGCCCATTCTTATACAGCTACCAATTGGCATCTTTCAATAGTAATCGGAAAACACCCGAGCCTGTCCTGGTAGTCTAACTATTACGCTATAAACATCCCCCCGCCACACTTGCCAACCACAACCCGTGGAAGAAAATTCCCAAAAACGGGCTGGGAACAGGGAAATGTTGTGGCATGTCCTGAGGACTTGATTTAGTAAAATATAGGAGGTGAGTGGTTCATTTATAGCGTCCTTTTTGCGGTATTTTTTAGAAGTAAAACTACACAATCCTATCTTAATCATCGTTTTACACAAGTATGAATTATTAAACGGCTCAGCTGCGCACTCATTAAATGTGAATGTATTATATCTAAATTTATTGTGTTTCCTATTCCATAAAAAAACAAGGAACGATTTTACTATGTGTAAAGTGACAAGCTAATTTGACAACAACATAAAATAAACTACTATGAAAACGATATTAATTGCATTGACAATTGCCGGATTTGTTACTACAAGCGCACAAGGCCAAACGCAAACCGACGCGACTGCAAAACCAGCAGGCACCACCAGTGGAAAAACTGCTAAAACCAACGATTACCAGGTTTGCAAGGAGATGGGCGGATATTATACTTGCTGCACGCATCATGACAAACTCGCACATCAAAAGAAAAAACATGCAGCCGGGCACCAGACGTTGGTAGCAAGCCGCACAAAAATCGCTGCCACCACCAGCGCACCATTGGCAGCTAATGCCGGAACAGCAAAACCGGTTCATCATGTTAAGCATGCTAAACGCCCGCAACAATTATCTGCAGCAAAAGTTGAAAGCAGTACAGGATCATGCCGCCCGGTAGCTTACAAAGTATTTGAGATCATGGCTGACAGAAAAAATGTTATGAGCTACGAAACCACAGATCTACAGAACCTGACACCAATGAATGATGAACGCACGTACTATGGTCCAACAGGACCTATGCCCGATGAGGTTCCCAAGCAAGGTATAAAAACAATAGTCATCAATTCAGGTCAGAAGCAGGCAAATCATTGCGAAAGAGATGAAAAGAATAAATC
>CANCOG010000657.1 GCA_947379685.1 Flavipsychrobacter stenotrophus
AGGGAAGTGTGTTGATAGCTCTCCCCATGTCGCTGTTGCTCACTGCTATTTCCTCAAACCTTTTTGGTGGCAGTAGGTTTTGATGGTGTCTTGTATGTAGTAGTAATTGAAGATCTCGTGCCAGGTGTGTTCGTTGTGGGTGAAACGGCGGTCGGCGTGGGGGAGCAGGAACTGGAAGAGGTTGTATTGTACCCAGCAGGAATTGTGCCGGCGCCCGTCGATGGTTAACGTTTCTTCGGGGTCGATGTCGTGATTGAACACCAATGCTTTGTACCGTTCAAAATTTCCGGGGCTGAATGGTGGCTGCAGACTGTACACGGGTTTTGCGGGTGCATCTCGCCTGATGATCATGGCTTCGTTGAATATTGGATTAATTTCCAGCGTGGCTGGTACTGGTGCTGGTTTGTTTTCCGGCTGGTTGGTGGTTTCTGTGGCAGGAGTGGTTTCAGCAAGTTGGCTGCTGCCGGATGCTGTGTTTTGCCCCAGGAATGCCTGGTAGCGGCTTTTTACGGTTGCACTGAGTTCCTTGTCATCATTGGCGAGGAAGCTGAAAAAGTTTTTGAATACTGTTGCTGCCCGAAATGGCGCTGCGAGTTTTTTTAGCTTATCGAGGCAGTTGATCATTTTGGCCTGATAGGTGGCTTCAGGCGGTGTCGGGAAACGGTTGCCGGGTTCTCTTGATGCGATATTTTTTTGAAATTCCAGGATCTGGTTGCAGAGGTTGGCTGCGATCATCTCATTTACGGTAAGGGTGTTTTCTGTAGTGCCCATAGCTGTACTTTTTTGTTGACACAAAGTTGCATAGCTCCCACAAAAAAAAATTGGAAAAGATACATGATGTGACGCTTTCCGGCACACCATGTAATTTATTTTTGTGGATAACCCCAGATACATAATTGTTAATGATTGAATTATCAATGGTTAATTACTTTATGCGTAAAAATGAAGTTGGGGTTTGTTTTTGTTTTGTGTGAACTGCTGTATTGTATAATTTTCTTGTGCGAAATAAGTCTTATTGTAGTGTACAAAACGAGTACGTCCCGGGTGGTTTATCACCCCTGGATTTGCGCTGGCGCAAATCCGGTCCCCTCTTTTTCAAAGAGGGGAGTGTGTGCTTAGTGCATATTGCTATGTAAATCAATTTTTTAAGCATATACTCCTTTATTTATCGTAGCCAGATACGGCATTAGGCAACGCCTCTTATCATATTTTAAGGGACGAGAAGTCTTATGAATAATCAGGTTAGAAAAACAGCAAACCTGGAGGTCCTCTCTGTCCCGGGCACGGAGGTGCGGGGCTTCCAGATAATTATTAACTGAAAGCAATTACATACCCCTAATTATTATAGTTCAATAAAATTAATTTCAAAATTACCTAACCAAACTAAGAATTTGTGCGTCTATTGTTATGTAAACCTTAAAAAATCCCTTTTTATGAAGAAATTACTTTTCCCCTTTTTCTTGCTTTTTGCCCTATCAGCAAGCTTTGCCCAAACGGCTACTACAACGATTTTAACTACCCCTTGCACGGCTAACGGAGTCCTGAGGGTAAACACTACCGGGCTTACTCCGCCGCTAAAATTTTATTACTACTTTGGCGCTACTTACTCAATTGCCCCTGTGAGTCACTCTGGTGTAACGACCATGGACGATACACTTACAAATTGGCCCGGGGGATATGTGAATGTGTGGGTGATCGATGCCACATCTGCATTTGTTAGTACATCAGCTACTGCGGGGCCGCTTCATTATTCTTTCACCAATACCAGCTCAACATGCCCCGCCCTGGGCAGCATTACCGCAACAGTAACCGGCGGTACATCGCCTTACACCTATCACTGGTATAATGCCAGTGCCACCACTGTGGGTACTACCAATCCTTTGCATGCGCTTGGAGGCAGCTACTACCTTATTGCCACTGATGCGGCGGGTTGTTACCTGGACTCCCGCTACAGTTTGGACACCAGTTGTTACATACCCAACATCCCGGTATTTTCGTTTACTGTAAACCAGACAGATGCAAGCTGTACCAATGGAACCGCTTCGGTAACCGGAATTTCAGGCGGCACCTCACCGTTCACCTATCTGTGGTCGAACGGAGCAACCACATCTGCCATTTCGGGGTTAATAATGGGGTATTATTCTGTTAAGGTTACTGATGCCAATGGCTGTACTTCCGATTCTAATTATGCCTACATCAATCAGACTCCCGTTATCTCAGTCTACAACACTGTTACTCCAGCCACCTGCCTCGATACCGATGGTGCTATTATCGCGTTTGGATCTGGTGGTGTATCTCCTTATTCTTATCACTGGAGTAATGGTGCTACCACTCAGGCCATTTCTGGTATTGGCGTTGGCTACTATTATGTTACCGCAACCGATGCCAATGGCTGTATAGGTGATGGTTATAGCTACGTGTTTAATTCCACACCTATCACTGTTACTTACGCTACTACCCCTAGTTCATGTACTGCGCCAACAGGTACCGCAACGCTAACTATTGCCGGAGGTACCACTCCTTATACAGTTACCTGGTACACGTCCCCGCCACAAACAGGCACTACCGCCACTGCGCTCATATCCGGCTACTATTCGTTTCATGTGGTTGACGCCCTTGGCTGTGTGCAGGACGGCACTGTATACGTGCCACCTGTTGCGGTTATAAATCCTGGCATTTCTATCACACCAGCTACATGTACGAGTTCTACCGGAGGCGTTACAACAAGTGCATCAGGTGGCACCACTCCTTATACCTACTCCTGGAGTACGGGCGGTACATCATCATCTATAAGCAGTGTTGCATCCGGCACTTATTCAGTGACCATAACAGATGTCAATGGTTGCAAGGTGGTGAAATACCCCTATGTACCGGTGTACTCCCCGCTCTCACTTGGCTTTTCCACAACAGTGGCATCCTGCCTGTATACCAGCGACGGCAGCATAACAGCGACCACTTATGGCGGTACTTCTCCTTATACCTATTCCTGGAACACCGGTGCTTCGGGAGCGACAATTTCC
>CANCOG010000658.1 GCA_947379685.1 Flavipsychrobacter stenotrophus
CATCAATTGCTCAACGGCGTCGGGTTTGCTGCCATTGGTATTGATATTGATACTGCCTTTCTGGGTGTGCTTCCTTATTTCAATAATGGCATCCTTTATGGTCTCCCACATCAACAACGGCTCTCCTTCACATCCCTGTCCAAAGCTGATGAGCGGGTAGGGGGCAGTTTCGAGGTGAGGTACGGTAAATTCTACTATCTCTTCTGCAGTTGGCCTGAAAGTAAGCCTGTCCTGAGTAGATACGATCGTTTCTTCCTCCGGCTGAAAAGAAATACAGCCAATACAATTGGCATTACATGCAGGTGATGTTGGTACCGGGCATTCCCACCGGCCCATAAAGTAATTTCGCGAAGCTGGGCAACTGTAGGTAAGCGTACATTTTTCGGCAAGGTGCTTTACTAATCTGTTGTGCGGGTAGGCAGCTACAAATTTGTCCACACCCCGGCGGATGGTGGTGTCGTTATAGCCACTACATTCCTGCCTTATATCACGCTCAATTCGAACAGCCGGTACATAAAATTTATCGTTTAGCCAGCCTGCAGCGGTGTAAGAGAATAAGGGTAAAGTTGGCGCATCGGGCATGGTTTCATATGCTGCAAGGTACAGACCGGTATGTGCGGGAGGGATAAAGGCAGCTACTGCCCAACCCTTTTCGCATAAACGCATATCGCCGGTTTTAACATCTATACCAATGCCCCTTCTGCCAGGTAGTTCATACAAAGTTCCGCCATCAGGTAGTTCTATCCAGTCTTCATCGGGCACAGGGCATGCGTCCCATCCGCTACGGCCAACCGTATAAAGGGATTTATCTTCAAAAATATTGCCGTCCCCGTCAGAATATAAAATGTAAGGAGTTGTGATCATATTGATAAAAAAATGTAAAACGCAAATGTACCGTCATTTTTCGTTGAAAAGTGGGTAGCGATCGGCAATATGCCATTACTTCATCTAAATCTTATGAATAATTTCGCAGTTTGGTTGACCCATCTGTAAAAAGAAACATCCCCTCCTATCAAATAAACTGACCAGAGGGGATGTGTTGAGTATAAAGTATTTCTAAATTTAGTCTAGTGTATGACGACTATTTTTTGTGTAAGCACTTTCTGGCTGGTTTGCATTCGCAATGAATATGTGCCTGCCGGAACTCCTGAAAGCGAGTAAGTAAATGCACTATACCCCTGACTGAGGGTCTCGTTTTCCATAAATCGTTTTACAATTCTTCCCTGCATATCAACGAGGTCAATTACGCCGTTATCTGCATCTTCCAGATAGCATTTTACGACTATGTCTTTTACTGCAGGGTTAGGACAAACATCGAGCAATTGCTGCCCATGGTAATAATTGCTGAACTGTTCCTTTGTGCTCAATGCAACTGCGCTATCAATAATTATGTTCTCGTCGCCTGCCTGGTATTGGGCGAAAATGAAGTAAACAAGCATCATTTCATCAGATGTGTTTTCTCCGCCCGATACGTCTATAGGTGGCGAATGCGGATTTTCAGGGTTGGCTGTGGTGTTGTCATACATCGCCTCAGCCCTCAACTGAGAAGCAACTGGAACATGCTTAATGCGAGGGAAAGTGTAAAAGCCTTGCCAATGGAAATCCCAGTTCGGGATATCAATCAGTTTATCAGTATCGCCTGCCGGGTGAATAGCATAGCTTTTTATGGTTCGCCCAATCAGGTGCATATGTGGTGCAATAGACAACAGGGAGATATCAAATGGTATTGCCTGAGTTTCTGAAAATGTCTTAGTTGTGTTCTTAGGTATAAATAGGGTTGGGGTAATGTTGGTCCAGTAATTAAGGATCGGCTGTATATACAGATCCCTGACCGTTGTTGTGGTTGGTGAGAAAAAGAAATGAATTTCCGTACTGTCCTGCATGCCAGTTGTCCCGGCTGGATAGTGTATTTGTAAAACGATATCGGAATTGTGCGGCAGATTCACTCCAAACCCAGTAGGGTAGATCATGGGAGCGGCTCCCGGTACCCATGCCCCAATAAGTTGTGCACTGGCACTTCCCACACCACCAAAATCAGGATAGCCCGGTCCGGCGCTTAAAGAATCAAGGTGAGCACAGGCACCTGTGGTGTCTGCATAAACGAGCACATGATGCACACATGCCGCATTACCTGGCAATGCCTCGAAGGCTGTAATATGTCTGTCAGCAAGTAATCCGCTCGGAATAGCAAAACATTGGTAGACGTCGCCGGTACTGGCGGTTGAAGTATAGGTTGGAATCCTTAAGACGAGGTCTGGAGTACCTGAAATAGCACCAGTTGTACTGTAGACTGGTACAGGCGGTGCGAGGGTAGTATCGCCTTTTGGAGTCCCACCAGTTACCCAATTGACAATCGTGTTTATTTCAGTGGTCGAAAGGACCCTTTCGTGGGCAAAATGTGAATAGCCGGCTCTCGGAGGCCAGGGTGGCATTTTCTTGCTCTGAACGTCAGTTTTCATGGAAACGGAGTTCAATACCGCCTGATTGTAGGTGATGAGTGAAAAGGGCGCTATGCCTCCATTGTGGTGGCAAGAAGTACAATGATTGTATAAAATCGGCGCCACATTCACGCTCCAGTCGGGTGTTTGGGCGTAGCAGCCGAACACACACAAAGCCAGGCATGCAGCCGTTAGCAGTATTTTACGCATAATAACAAGTTATCGGTCTAGTAAATGTAGTAATTATTTGCATTCAATGGTTTTTTAGGAAAAGTTTTATTTTGAGAAGGCAACGTCCATTTTAGCATAAATTCGGTATTTTCCGTTTCATTTTTCGATACAAGATATTGGAAGCCGCCCACTAAAATTCAGCCCAAATTGTTTTTTTCACTTAGGGTGTATATATTTGCTGAAACGTCTGTTTCATGATAAAAGTAAATCCGGCATTAGCTTCTATAGTATGTGTAACACTTGCATGCAGTGTTGTTTCTTCCTGCAATAACAGTGGTGGTGAAAAAGCAACTGGTGTTGCTGATACCGCACTTTCAGATGCTAAACGTATTGATTCCCTTACTTC
>CANCOG010000659.1 GCA_947379685.1 Flavipsychrobacter stenotrophus
CTTGATTCTACCACTTTTTGGAGAAATGAATTCGGTTTTGCTTGAGTTAGGATTATCGGCCATTGGCTGACCAGTTTTTGGGTCAACCTGTTGTTTATGCTTGAAAGGATTAAATTTAGGTTTGTACAATTCATACATAGCATCGGTCACTTTATCAAGTAACACTTTTGCCCCCCCGGTTTCCTTTTGCAACGAGTTTAGAGTATCGCCCGCAATCCCAAGTTCCGTTTTTATCCCAGCTTTTTGCACAATCCCAGTTCCAAGTGGTGAATTAATTCTACCTGCGTTTTTACTCGCTGAACCTTGCTCATTCACCAACGCTCTTCCCCCCATCACATCCGCTTCCCTTTCCAAACCAGCATTATCATTTACATTCACCCCACCCTTCAATTGTAAAGTAGGACTTACCCTGCCCTGCTTTTGCTGCACCACGTGCCATGCTTCGTGGGGCAGGTGTTTTTCCTGCCCGGGCGCAATGTGTATTTGGGTGCCCTGGGCGTATGCGTGGGCCTGGAGTTGGGCGGGTTTGGAGGAGTTGTAATGGACCTTCACGTCGTCCATAGAATGGCCGGAGAGGTTTTCGATACCCGTTTTCAACTTATCAGGCAGGCCAGTGTTGTTGGCCTTTTTTTGGACGGGGAGATGACTCACCATTGCATCAACCCGCTGTTGGGCAACTTTAGCTTGCGGGCGGTTATCTTTAAGCTGCAAGGTAGCACGCGGGCCTGCTCCCGGGGTATTGTTAGCCTTTTGGGTACTTTCCTGCTTTTTATCGGCAAATGAGTGCATAAAAAATCATTTAATTTCATTAATCAATATCGGTTGCTTCCTACTCGCTCCAACTTAAAAATCGCTACTGGTCCTTCGGCTCCGACATAATCAGGCACGGAACAAAAAGGATAATTATGCAGCTTAGCTTGCATCCGTTCTAGTCGGTGGTCGTAATAAGGAATTTTGATTTTTCTGCCCGTCAACAGCAAAATCAAATGTTCATTATACAAATGAAACGGCCGGAATAAATGAGCTAAAACAATTTCATGTTCAGGACCACAACTATTGAACCGCTCCCGCTTACGTCTTTCACAGGCCGCGATAACGATCTCAAAAAGAACGTATTGAAAGCGCTCCAGTATCATTTTCAGATACTTTCTGTGCACCTTCAATACCAGGCAAATCCGCCGTCTGGTGATGAGGTAACCCGCAATTCTCATACCCATTATATGCGAACAAGTGTTGAGCGCTTCAGCAATGAGCAATTTAAATTCCATTTCGGTAAACAAACGCCTCCAGTCACCCGCAACAAGCGTTACCGCATGCAGGTGCCTCTCGTATGGCTGTAGTTCATGTTTTTCCGGTTCCTTTACCTGATGTTTCATATGTATTGATTCATTGCGCCAAGGTCAAGCGACAGTAATTAAAGTCCTGTTCTCTTTTTTGTATTCCTTACGTATTGCAGCCATCAGCTCGTTCGGGCTAACTACAGTATCCTGCCTGCGCACAGCAGCCAGGGCACAGGTGCGCAATACATTAATAATAGCACCACCAGCCAGTTCATAGGATTCGGCAATTTTATCAAGGTCAATGTCAGGGTGCAAAGTCACCTGTCCGGAAAAAGCATTTTTCCATAACTGGAACCGCTCCTGCGCCGACGGCATTGTAAAGTGAATAATGGACTGAAACCTGCGCGTAAATGCTTCGTCTATATTGGCCCTAAGGTTCGAAGCGAGTATTACCACACCGGGAAAATCTTCTATGCGCTGGAGCAGGTAACCTGTCTGCTGGTTAGCATGCCGGTCGTTCGATGAACTTGCCTCTGTTCGCTTGCCAAACAGGGAATCAGCCTCATCAAAAAACAGGATCCACTCTTTACGCTGTGCAGTATCAAATATTTTTGCCAGATTCTTTTCAGTCTCGCCAATGTATTTGGAAACCACCATGGACAGGTCTATCCTGTAAACCTCCTTATTGGCCCGCTTACCAATAAGTGTAGTGGTTAGTGTTTTCCCTGTTCCCGGTGGGCCATAGAAGAGTGCCCGGTAACCGGGTTTAATTTTCTTACCCAGCCCCCATTCGTTCATTAGCTTATCGCTATGCTGTAGCCATGTATAAATTTCATTTACCTGTTCCATTACCAGGTCATCGAGAACAACATCTTCCCATTCCATTTGAGTGGTAATTTTCTGGGCCGGAAATGCAGGACTGTTTTCCAGGCCCGGGCGCACACCAGTCATAAAAAATTGTAGCCATCCTTCATCGAAACTCAAAATGCCCGTCAACCCGGGCATATGGGCTTCCGTGTGCCCAAGTACCAGTATACCGTCCCGGACGAGCAAACTATCTCTGTTGAATAAGTTCAATATTTCCAACCTGGCTTCTGGCTTACCTACGGTTGCCAGAAAGCACAAAGTTTGCCCGGTAGGCAGGAACCCATTGTGGTTTTTATCGGTTGCACCGCCAAACTCGGTAAAGCCACGGTCATAGAGTTGGTTTTTCGCAAAAAATATATCGAGGGCTTCCGGCCTTATATGTGGTGCCATCGCCAAAGCAAGGGCAAGCCGCTCCAATTTCCCTAACTGATTAACGTTCACAATATCAGCATAAGCTCCATCGGACTCATTGAGGTCAGGCAAGGGAATATCACGCCATTGTTTTTCATGTCCTTCCTGCATCAGGTAAGTAATGATTGCCTGGTCAATTACTGCCTGCAACCAATCAATTTCCTTGTTTAACGTTGTAATGTTTTGCTTAATGTCCATATGTCGTAAATAGTTTTTCAATATCATCTAAGTTAGTATCATTCCATCTGAAGTATTGCAAGGCAGTATTAGGATTCAACTCATTTGCCTGTAACATATCCAAAACAATGGTCCCGGCATTTGCAGGCATTTGATGGTAATTCAAGCTTTCAGCGTGAAAATCATAGTCAAAGAAATTTCTTGCCCACTGATTTATATCCATGCGTTGCCTGAGTAGATCACTAATAAATACTTCTTTCCGTTCATCTTGAAC
>CANCOG010000660.1 GCA_947379685.1 Flavipsychrobacter stenotrophus
CCTTTACCCCCATGGCCGGTATCTTTTCGTAATGGAAATAATAGAGACCTGAACAGACGAGGAAAATGGCACCACTTACCATGTACTTTATTTTCTCCCGGTTCAATACCAATATAATTGTTGTACAGAGGGCCCCAATCATGCCATTGCCGCTCGAAAAAATACAGATGATCTCGAACAGCGCAGCAAGCATCAGGAATTTATTACCCGACTTCTGGTAGAAATAAAGGCTGGCAAGGAATAACATTAGTACGCCGTAGTTCTGCATACCCGACATCGCAAAATCGGCATTTTCGTAGCTGCTTGCATCAAAAATGCAAAAACCAACTACCACACTCACTATGTTCCAGTATTTGGGAACAGCTTGTTTAATAAAATGAATAAGAAATAAAAATATAATAACAAGTTGCAGGTTGCCAAGGAATATGAGATTGCGGAAGTTTACCTTCCCAAATATCCCGTTGTACAAAACATAAACAATCCTGGAATGTAGTATCCTGTGGTCACCGTGCTGACTTACCAGCAGCGACAATTTATCGAAACCTGTTGCCAGCTTAAATTTGGTCAGAAACTCAAGTATAGCGTTATAATCATCCTGATAGGGGAAATTAACTGCATATTTATTGACGAGGCTAAAATAAATAACAACAGGAATGAACACCCAAAAATTGATCAGATAGGGAAACAACTTATTCATCCCGGCACTTTTTCCAGGTATCGAGGAATCTGTAACTGGCGAAGTTTGTTCAGCTACTTTTGCTTTTTTTGTGGGAGTTGGTTTCATTCCAAAAAGAGGATTTTCAAAAATATATTTCTGGTTGCCGAAAAATAAAATATTGCGACTAAAAGTAAGTTTTTTTGGAAGAATTCCGAAAAACCGGCGGATTTAGTTATCAGGTAACGTGGTATGATCTGCAAATGAACTACCTGCAATACATTCATTGAACAACAACGAAGCATCTCACGCACAATTTCCGTGAAAACTCGCTGTGAATAACCTTATTTTTGTATTATTGTACTTTAAATTGTTTTATTCGGGGCAATAGTGTTGCTTTGAAGGTAGTTTTTTTTAATTTTAGGGCCGTGTTCTAAATATAATTGTTCCGCAAAGCGGAATGGCACAAACAGTACAGGTATGAAACTAAATACAGGATCAGAAAATCAACAGGTGGAAGAAACAGTGACGATGCATGACGTATCAAGGCGCCGTTTTCTCACACTTGCGGGGGGGATTGCCGGAGCAGGAGTTATCTTATCCGCTGCTTCTTGCCGCAGGACTCCTCCGGATACAATATATGTGGGCTCGGGCGATACAGCTTTGTTGAACTATCTTTTCATGGTAGAATCGGTTCTGGCAGCTTTTTATTCCCGCTCTAACACTGTTGGCCCTCAGTATTATGGCCTTACAAAAAGTGAACTTGAATTGCTTGCCGACTTGCGCGATCACCAGCTCGCACATAAACAATTGCTTGCTAAGTTGCTCGATACCAAATTCATGGGTGAAATAGTGACGGATCTTGCTTCGGTTACTTTTGCCGATCGTACTGATACGTTAAAACATGCTATCGCTCTTGAAGATCTTGCAGTGGGCGCATACAATGGTGCTGCAAAAAGGTTCACGGATCCTAATAATGTATTGCTGATCGCAAAAATGGCTACCGTTCAGGCGCGCCATGCTGCTTATGTTCGCGATATTTTGGCCGCAAATACTTTCTCGGATTCTACTGTAGTAGATGTTAACGGACTTGACCGTGCTTATTCGCCCAGCGATGTAATGGCAATTTTGAAACCATACATACAAACTAAATTAGACGTTACAAATTTGCCAGCATAAGGCCAAAATTGAATAATAAGTGTTCCTATGTATGAGGCACCTGCAAAAGGTTTAGCTGATTGCACGAATAAAAAGCAAAGACATTAACATGAACATCAAAAATATTCTGCAGGAAATTGAGCAAACAGACCCTGAAGTATATGAAAAACTCAGCGGTCGCCGCCATATACTAAAAAGCTTCGGCTCAAAGGTAGCTGTAGCTGCCCTGCCGCTTGCAATTGGCTCTCTGTTTAAAAAGGCATATGGTAAAACAACTGATACACTCATCAGTTCGCTGAATTTTGCCCTGGAGTTGGAATACTTTGAATACAATTTCTATCATACAGCATTGGCTGTTGGCAGCAACACCACTGCTATGCTTATTCCTACTACTGATCGCCCTGGTTTCCAGATGATCGAAGAACAGGAACTTGCACATTTGACTTTCCTGCGCAACATGATCAACACCATGGGTGGCGTACCGTTTACCCCTAAACATTATTCGGGAAATGCCGTAACGGGCAACCCGTATTCGCCTGCTTCCTACGACTTTACGGCACACGCTACCTATGATATTTACGACAACTACGCCAATTTCCTGTCACTTGCACAAACTTTTGAAGATACCAAGGTAAGGGCAATGCAGGGGCAGATGTCTAATTTCATGGCTAATACCAATGATGTGCTCACGAATATGTTCCAGATCAATTCGGTAGAGGCACGCCATGCGTCCTTCATTCGCCTGGTAAGAAGGACTGCCGGAGCCATTGATTATCCAAAACCATGGGTAACTAACAACGTTCCACCTGAAATACGCATGCAGGCTAACTACCTGGGAGAAGACAATCTGGTACAGCAGGGTGTTCAGATCAATGCACTGACTGGGTCAACCGGTGGCGTACTCAGCAATACTGCTGCAACCGAAGCATTCGATGAATCATTACCAAGAACGACCGTTGAATCTTTGATCGCACCATTTTTATTGTAGAATATTATTCCCAAAAAAATAATTACAGGTTGCTGAAAGGCAGCCTTTTTTGTTGCACAAAAGTTAATGTAACAGTCACAATTTCAATATACTATATAGATACCCTCTCTGATACACTATTGAAACATAAGTTTGTATTAAAATTGTTGGTTTTTCCGTTTTTGTTTGCTCCAATTGCCGTTATCCACTATCTTTGGCCCAAAATT
>CANCOG010000661.1 GCA_947379685.1 Flavipsychrobacter stenotrophus
CGGATTCATTGACAGTTGCAATTCACCTTCTGTTTAATAATTTTACGCACCAGACATGAAACTTTTTGCCATTATAAGCTGTTTGATACTGTTTTGCATCGCCGGTTGCAAAAAAGACTTGTTGCATTATCAGAATGTAACGCAGCTCACAAGTCATGCCGATACCGACAGGCTCAACAAAATAATGTTCATCAACGACAGCATTGGTTTTGTGGTCGGTGGCCAACGATTTAATGATGCTGTTATACTCACCACGCGGGACGGCGGAGCAACCTGGGCTACAAACTCCTACCCTGTTGCCGGCAAAGCAATGTATGATATTACGTTATCTCCCAACGGAAGTATTTTCGCGATTGGGTTTGATGGTAAAATACTTTTTTCGGGCGATACAGGAAGAAGCTGGCGCTTTTCTCAGGCTTTTTATTATCCCTACAGGGGAATTGCCTGTATTGATGCCAGCCATTTCATTTTGGTTGGGGGAATTAGTTTTGGCGTTGGGCAGATCGCAATCGGCGATAGCTCCGGCCACGTAACAACAAGCAATGATTTCTTTTACCAGCTCAATGCTGTAAAAATGGTCAACAACAGGAAAGGCTATATAAGTGGCTTCGGGATTGTACTCAAAACAAACGATGGAGGAGCAACGTGGAATATCCTTGACGTATCAGGTGACAATTTTACGGCAATGGATGTGCATGATGACGAAATCTGGATTTGCGGAAGTAATGGCAGCGTTTGCCATTCAAACGATGGTGGACAGCATTGGGATCGTTTGCGGAATGGCAACGACCTGACTATAGCCCATTATGCCCTGAATGATATCATATTCAAGGACGGCACCCAGGGTTGGGCAGTAGGCGACAAGGGAAAAGTATTGCACAGCGACGATGGGGGCAAACACTGGATGGAGTATGACCCATTCACTACGGCTGACCTTTATTGCATTGCCATTGCCCCAAATGGAAGCTTAATAGTTGGCGGTGACAAAGGTGCTTTGTACCGCATTTCAACGCCCTGACCCATTGAATTTCATTATTTTTAAAATGGCTAAGGCTATAGCCAGAGCGCAACTGAATAAAATTAGAAAATATTCAATAAGTTCCATTTTTAAACTTCTGCTTTTTATTTTGTTAATGTTCCCTATTTTTGCGATAATGAAACGTAACAACATCCATATCCTGATTGCTATAATGCTGGTGATAACCGCTACTATTCTGCGTATTGTTAACCACAATTTTCATCTGTATAACCTTGCTCCAATGGCTGCTATAGGCCTTTTCAGTGGCGCGGTTATCAAGGACAGGAAAGTACTTGCTTTTCTTATTCCGCTTGCAGGCCAGTTTATTGCCGATCTGTATTTCCAGTTATTTACAACTACACAGGGCTTTTACCCTGGCCAGTTCTTTAACTATACTGCACTTGCCGGCGCTGCAGGCTTGGGCCTCTTAATGAAACAACCAAAGCCATTGACTATTTTGGCTTACGTATTTGGCGCTTCGGGCTTGTTCTTCCTGGTATCTAATTTCGGTTTTTTTGTTTCGGGATACAATGGCTATAGCTTTTCGGGTCTTGTAAAAACCTATATTGATGCAATTCCATTTTATAAGAATACCATTATGGGCGATATGGTTGGTGGTGTACTGCTGTTTGGCGGTTACTTCATTGCACAGAACATTTTCGCCAGCAAGTTGGAGAAAGCAAAAGCATAATTTTTAATTATTTATATTTTTGAAGAGACGGGTGGCTATGCTACCCGTTTTTTTTGTGCCTGGCACCCTTAACATGTTTGATAATGCATAAAAAAAATACACCCGCAATTAGTTGATCAGCCCCAAAATCAATAAATTTGAAGAAAATAAATCATGAGTGTTAAGCTTAGAGCTTGTGACGACGATGACAAGATATGCGCTGAGCATCAGCAAATCCTTGACAGCCGTATAAGTGCTTACGAGTCGGGGACGATAGGATTGCTGGACTGGGAGGAAGTAAAAACAAGGCTTTTGAACAAATACTCGTCCAACATTCATAATGACCTAGAAAATTATAATAGATAGGACGCCAGGCTATAGTTCAAAGCTTACCACCTCCCTTTTCAATTTAACGGCACTAACTTGGGAACCGATTTCATTATTTGGATGCGTCTTTGCTTCTTTATCTAAATATTTCAGCTTGACTATACTGGAAAATTGCGGCTTAGCGCCTTTGCGCGAAACCTTAAGTTAGCGCCATTACTTTTCAACTCCCCCCTAACCCCTTCCGCAACTAAACTGTTCAATACCTACCTTTGCACCCGCAATGACACAGGAACAACTCAAGGACATGCGCGAGCGTGTTGCACACCTGCATCGTTTTCTGCGTATAGAAGACAGGCAGGCTAAACTGGAAAATGACAGGGCTCTTACTTTATCACCGGGTTTCTGGGATGATAATGTGCGCGCTACAGGTATACTTAAAGAGATAAAGATCAATAATTACTGGGTAGATATGTTCAGTAAGGTAAACGCATTGGTGGAAGATGCCGCCGTGCTGTTCGACTTCTGGAAAGAGGGAGAGGCCAATGAGGAAGAGGTAAAGGAAACTTATGCTCAGGCCATGAGGGATTTAGATACACTGGAGTTCAAGAGCACGCTGGATAAACCGGAAGATGAAATGCCGGGTATATTGGTGATCAACAGCGGAGCCGGTGGCACCGAAAGTCAGGACTGGGCTGAAATGCTGCTGCGCATGTACCGCATGTATGGCGAAAGGCAGGGCTGGAAAATAAGTGAAATTGATGTACAGTATGGTGATGGTGCCGGTATTAAACAGGCTACGTTGGAGTTTGACGGTGCGTTTGCGTACGGCTTGCTCAAGGCTGAAAGTGGTGTACACCGGCTGGTGCGCATTTCCCCTTTCGATTCCAATGCGCGCAGGCATACTTCGTTCGCCTCGGTGTTTGTTTACCCGCTTATCGATGATACTATTGATATACAGGTAAGTCCTGCGGATGTAGAGTGGGCGTTCTT
>CANCOG010000662.1 GCA_947379685.1 Flavipsychrobacter stenotrophus
ACCGTAATTTCTTATACAGTGACCAACATATACAACTGTCCAGCATCTGCTACATTTAACCTTGCGGTTAATGCAGGTCCTTCAGTTGCAGCGATAACAGGTGCTACTTCGGTTTGCCTGGGTTCAACTTCTACATTGGCTGATGCAACAGGTTCCGGAACATGGACAAGTTCTACAGGTTCTGTAGCCACTATCAATACTTCAGGCGTGGTTACCAGCGTATCTGCCGGAACTACTACTATTACTTACGCTGTTGTGGGTACATTTGGTTGTGTAGGCGTTGCAACAACTACTGTTACTGTAAACGCATTGCCAACAGCTGCTTCAATAGGTGGACCATCAAGTGTTTGCGTCGGCAGCACAATTACAGAAACCAATGATACCCTAGGTGGTACCTGGACCAGCAGCAACATGGCTGTCGCAACAGTTAATGGCTCTACCGGTGTGGTAACAGGTGTTGCGGCAGGTAGCACCACAATATCTTATACCGTAACCAGCGGTGCTGGTTGTGCCGCTATGGCCACTACTTCAGTTACCGTTTATCCTTTGCCAACAGTTGCAGCTATTTCTGGTACGACTGGCATTTGTATAGGTGGCACAACAACGCTTACCGATGCTACTGCAAGCGGCGTTTGGAGCAGTTCAAACACATCAGTAGCTACCATAAATACTTCAGGTTCAATTGGTACTGCTTCTGTGGGTACTACAATTATCAGCTACACGGTAACCAGCACAGCAGGTTGCGTTGGTTATGCAACCTCACTGTTTACCGTAAATTCACTGCCTACAGGTACATTGTCGCCAACATCTGGCGCGGCTACCTTGTGTAATGGCGATCCGGTTAATTTAACTATCGCTACCGTTGCTACTGCTTACCAGTGGTTAATTGGTGGTTCTGTATTATCAGGCGCAACTAACCTGAACTACCTCGCTACTACTCCGGGCACTTACAGCGTTCGGTTAAGCAATGGTGGTTGTACAGCAGTTGTTTCTGGCGTAACAGTAAGCGCACAGCCTAATCCGATCATTTTACACGGTACAGGCAACACATTGTATACCGGTACATTTGCCACCTACCAGTGGTATAAGAACGGAACCATGATACCAGGTGCTACCAATAATGTTGTGGTGATCACTACAACAGGCAGCTACACAGTAGTAGTAAGCGATGGCAATGGTTGTACAGAAACATCTGCTGTATTTGAAGTTACCGGTGTTGGTGTTGCAGGAATAGTTAAGGCAGATGATATCAGGTTGTTCCCTAACCCAGCCTCTTCAGTAATTACTGTTGAAGCGCCAGTTAAGGTAAATGTATCTATCATGACCCCAGACGGCAAGGTGATCATCCGCACCAACAATGCCACCAGCATCGACGTCAGCAACCTCGCCAGCGGCATGTACATGATCATGATCTACAGCCAGGATAATGAATTGCTGAAAGCTGATAAGTTTATCAAAGCAGACTAATTGTTGTTAATTGTTAATGGTTAATGGGCCGTCCGATTTGGGGCGGCCCATTTTCGTGAGGTCAGTTAATGATTGAAGCGTGCCACATCGACTAGATGGGGAATTACGCTACATGTGAGCACCCCGTTAGTGGGTGCCATGTTTGTCCCAAAGGGATCCATTTGGATATCTGCTGGTGTAACCGGCGGTATCATGCATACATAACACTGTAACTGGTCGAAGTTATACCGTAGAAAACCAAGCCTGCAAACAAATATTTTTATCTTAAATAAATATAATAGTGTGGTCTACTCAAACATTCTTTTTATGTTTGCAGCGGCAGATGGTAAGCCCGTTTGTACTTCAGTCGGAAGGTTGGGACGCTATCTGCTTTTTTATTTTTTGTTCTGCTCTTCTTGAGATAGGTGCGTCCGTTGTTACCTCCTGAAAGCGGTGCCTTTTTTGTTGGTTTATTGATCTTGTTTCTTTTAATTTTCGTTCATTTTCTTTCTGTTTTTCTGCTGATCTTGCTTTGTTTTTCTCGTCTGTTTCTGGGTTGAAAATCGTTTTGTTTTTCAATAATCCGTAGATAATCCGCAGCAATTTGTGCATAATGACGCCAGCAGCCTGATAGTGTTTCATGCCTTTTGTTCTGAATCTGGCATACAATTGCTTTAATAAATGATTGTATCTTATTGCTGCCAATGCAGTCATATATAAAAGCCCTCTCAGCTCTCCTCTGCCTTTTTTACTCATGTAGTTTCCCCATACCCCATCACCGCTTTGCTTATACGTAGGATGTACTCCAAAGAACGAGGTTATTTTTTTTGCAGTTTCAAAGCGAGCGACATTTTCTATTTCCAAGGCAATGATTACAGCGCTATCTATGCCCACCCCAGGAATGGAACTGATCAGTTTAACCTCTTCAGTTTCCTTATAAATGTCTGCCAGGTATTGCCTCTCATCCTTAATCAGGGATTCCTTGTGAAGTATTTCTTTTGCAGTTTGCATAATGACATGGCCAATGTGGGCACTCACTTCCTGCGTACTGGATTTAATTTTGCTGATGATCGCATTAGCCTTATCCACACTAATGCTCTTTATAGCGGAAAGCCTTGCAGGACCAGCTTTGCGCACTGTTTGGGCCGAGGGATATCGCGATAGCATTTTGAGTAACCAAACCGGCACGCCGTGTCTGCAGTAAACCATGACCTCGCTAAAATACTGATAAAGCAGTTTTTCGAACTGGTTATTAAGCTGAACCTTTTGCTTAATAAGCATTCTGAGATAGGTACAATGTTGCCTGCCCTCCTTAAATTTCTCATTACTGGGTTTCTCCGATAGACCATAATCAACCTTGTTCGGAAACTTAACCATATAATTGGCAATATTCTCAGCACTAACTCCATCAGTAATTGTTCGCTTCAATGAGGCATCACTGAGCGCCTTAACTCCCCGGGGATTGAGTCGGCAAACAAAAACACCTTTATCCTTAAAACTACTTTTCAAAAATCCATACCAGTTGTTCTCGTAACCTCCGGTACTCTCAACACCA